>CAYPJX010000048.1:0-6113 GCA_964411175.1 uncultured Candidatus Saccharibacteria bacterium
TGTAGACGGTGAGCGCAACCAAAACGCCAACAAAGAAAAAGCGGTCGCTATCGTTAAAGCAAAACTCCTGCATCAAATGGAGCTTGAGCGCAAAGAAAAAATAGAAGAACTTTCGGCAGGTTCGGGCAACAAAATAGAGTGGGGGAGCCAGATACGCTCCTATGTGCTCCACCCCTACAAACTGGTAAAAGACCACCGCACTGGCGTTGAGGCACACGACGCCGAGAGTGTGCTCGAGGGTACTATAGAGCCATTTCTCGAACAGGCATCCGAAGAGGAATCTAAATAACCTTGTGTCATAAGGCGGTTTTGCGCCTGAAGGTTATCGAGGTAGAATAGATGGGTTATTCTGGGCTGCGCCAGGCAGCACCCACTGTTATTCCACATGATATATTTCGACCGCGTAAGCAAAGTATATGCAGACGAGTCAGTCGCTCTTAATGAGGTGAGTTTCTCAGTGGAACCCGGCGAGTTTATTTCTTTTGTAGGGCACTCGGGTGCTGGCAAAACAACACTTATTAAGATGCTCCTTGCTGAAGAGCGCCCTTCCTCTGGCTCTGTATTCTTTGAGTCGATGAATGTGCACGAAGTGCCACAAGGTCGCATTGGCGACCTGCGTCGCAAGATGGGTACGGTGTTTCAAGACTTTAGATTACTCCCGCAAAAGACCGCATTCGAAAACATCGCCTTTGCTATGGAGGCGGCGGGCCGCAGCGAAGAGGAGATACACTCAGACGTGCCACATGTGCTCGAGCTCGTAGACTTAGGCGACAAAATCCATAATTTCCCAGACGAACTCTCTGGTGGCGAGCAACAACGTGTGGCTATCGCTCGTGCCATAGTGAACCAGCCAGACGTCATCATCGCAGATGAGCCGACCGGCAACCTCGACCCGGTAAACACGTTCGAGATCATTCAGATCCTTAAAAAGATAAATGACCTCGGCACTACGGTACTTCTTACCACGCACAACAAGGGAGTGATAGATAGCTTGCGTAAGCGCGTCATCACTATGGACCGCGGTAAAGTGGTTCGTGACGACAAGGAGGGTAAATATATCCTGTAAAATAAAACTATGTCCTGGGTCACTATCAAACGAATCCTGAGAGCCGGGTTCCTCGATTTTTGGAGGAACGGTTTTATCTCTTTCTCCTCGGTCGCGATGATGGTCTTCACGCTGTTTGTTATAGGGCTCGCTATATTCACTGGCGTCATACTACAAACCACGCTCACACAGTTTCGCGACAAGGCAGACATGAGTGTGTACTTCACGGTAGATGCACCGCAGGAAAAAATTGATGAACTTCAGACTTCAGTTAAAGCACTTCCTGAGGTTGCTGAAGTTGCTTTTATGACCCGCGATGAAGCGTTGGCTCAGTTTAGAGAGCGTCATCAAAACGACCAGCTCACTCTCCAGGCACTCGATGAGCTCGGGGAAAACCCGCTTGGTTCGGTTATGACCATTACGGCAAAGGAAATAACACAATATGAAACCATAGCGACGTTCTTGCGCGGACAAGAGTCTCTTACGGCGTCGGGAGAGCCTTTGGTTATAGACAAGATAAACTACTACGACGAAGAACATCAGAATGCACTGAAGCGCCTAAGTGATATTACCGACTCTGCAAAGTGGATTGGCCTCGTTATTATAGCTATTTTCGTGCTGACCACTGTTGCTATTTCCTTTAATACGCTTCGCCTTGCTATCTACTCTTCGCGAGAGGAAATACAAGTCATGCGGCTGGTAGGTGCCGGTAAAGGCTACATACGTGCACCGTTTATTGTTGAAGGTGTACTCT
Source organism: uncultured Candidatus Saccharibacteria bacterium (assembly GCA_964411175.1). GTDB lineage: Bacteria > Patescibacteriota > Minisyncoccia > Phycocordibacterales > SBAW01 > GWA1-54-10. Next base: position 1,800 of record CAYPJX010000048.1, read on the forward strand.
ATGGGCTTATTGCAGGTATGACGACATTGCTGCTCTTCTACCCACTCACCTGGTGGATGGGTAAAGCAACTGCGCGCTTCTTTGGTGGTATGAATGTGTTTAACTATTATCTCGCCAACTTTCCGACGTTCTTTTTACTGATCGTCGGTTCCGGTGTTATACTCGGAGCCGTAGCTAGCTACCTCGCAGTGCGCCGTTACCTTAAAGTCTGATGCAAACCAATCCGAAATTTATCTTTGTGGTCGGCGGCGTAATGTCGGGAATCGGCAAAGGTATAGCCACCTCCTCAATTGCTCGGATACTCAAAAGCAAAGGGTTTAATACAACCGCACTCAAGATAGACCCTTATATAAACGTCGACGCCGGTACCATGAACCCCACCGAGCACGGTGAGGTGTTTGTGCTCGACGATGGCTACGAGACCGACCAGGACATGGGCAACTACGAGCGCTTCCTCGACCGCGACATCCCTGAGGTTAACTACATGACTACCGGCCGCGTATACCAGGAGGTGATACGTCGTGAGCGCAACTTGGAGTACAAAGGTAAAAATGTGCAGGTGGTACCCGACGTGCCGCTTGAGGTTATTCGCCGTATAGAAGCTGCTGCACAGAACGCTCAGGCAGATGTTGCAGTGGTTGAGGTGGGAGGCACTATAGGCGAGTACGAAAATATTCTCTTCCTTGAAGCGGCGCGCATGCTCAAACAAAAGTATCCGCACGACGTTGCTGTCGTTATGCTCTCGTATGTGCCTATACCGAACAACATAGGCGAGATGAAGACCAAGCCTACCCAGCACGCGTCACGTGAGCTCAACTCGGTGGGGCTCCAGGCAGACGTTATACTTGCCCGCGCAACATTGCCGCTCGACGAAAAGCGCAAAGAAAAAATCGCTCTCTTCTGCAATGTGTCTCCCGAGCGCGTTATCTCCGCACCCGATGTTGAAAGTATTTATGACGTACCTATTAACTTTGAGAAAGACGGTCTGGGCGACATTTTAACAACTGTACTTGGCTTGCCTGAGCGCCCGACAGACTTTACTGAGTGGAACACTTTCTTAGATAAAATGCGTAGCGCCACCCAGGTAGTACCCATTGCGGTGGTGGGTAAATATTTTAACTCGGGCGACTTTGTCCTCTCCGATGTATACATTTCAGTACTTGAGGCGCTTAAGGCTGCTGGGTACCACAACGGTGCTAAGGTGCAAATTTCATATTTAAGCTCGCAAGATTTTGAGACAGGCAAACTTCCTCTCGAAGAACTTAACAAATATGCAGGTGTGCTCATACCAGGCGGCTTTGGCGCAACAGGTGTTGAGGGAAAAATAAAAGTTATCCAATACATTCGTGAACATAAGATCCCGTTCTTTGGTCTTTGTTACGGTATGCAGTTGGCTGTTGTGGAGTATGCGCGACACATGGCAGGTATGCCCGATGCGCACACTGCGGAAATAGACCCTGCTTCGCCGCACCCGGTTATTGCGGTCATGGAAACACAGAAGGAAAATGTAGCTACTGGTAACTTGGGTGGCACCATGCGTTTGGGAGGTTACCCATGCCTCCTTAAAGAGGGAAGCGTTGCACGCGAGGCATATGGCCAGCAGGAAGTGCGTGAGCGTCATCGTCATCGCTATGAGGTAAACCCAAAGTTTGTTACAGAGATAGAAAAGGCGGGACTTGTATTCTCGGGCACATCACCCTCGGGAGAGCTTATGGAGATAGCAGAGCTTCCAAAGAACGTACATCCGTTTTTCCTTGGCACACAATTTCACCCAGAGCTTCTCTCACGCCCACTCCATAGTCACCCGCTTTTCCTTGCCTTCATTAAAGCGTCGATAGAAAACAAAAAACCGGCTTAAAGCCGGTTTTTTACAAGGTTCCTTTTTTATATCTTGATGACCTCCTCCCACGTGCGGCCTGTCCAGCCGAAGTGGCCGTACGCTGCAGTCTTCTGGAATACTGGCTCGCGAAGCTTGAGCTTCTCAATGATAGCCTTCGGCTTGAAGTCGAAGTTTTTCTTAACAATCTCTGAGAGATCTTTGCCGTCCTGGTCGAATGCCTCTATCATCACCGGCTCTGCGCGGCCGATAGCGTATGCAACAGAGACGATGGCTTCCTTTGCATAGCCGTTCGCCACAAGGTTCTTTGCAACAAAGCGGCACATGTATGCAGCTGAGCGGTCTACCTTGGTAGCGTCTTTACCAGAAAATGCGCCGCCGCCGTGTGGCATGAGGCCGCCGTAAGTGTCGACCATGATCTTGCGGCCCGTGAGCCCTGCGTCTGCCATGAAGCCGCCGGCAACAAAGCGTCCGGTCGGGTTAACGAGGATCTCTACGCCTGTGATGTCGCCCAAGACCGGCTTGAAGAGCTTTTCAGTGAGTTCTTTGCGGATGGTTTCTTGCGATACGTTTTCGTCATGCTGAGTTGAAGTGAGTGCCGTAAGCACTTTACCGTTTGTGCCGATGGTTACCTGGGTCTTGCCGTCAGGGCGCAGCCACTTAAGCGTGCCAGAGGTGCGGAGCTCCTCGAGCTTCTTTGCGAGTTTGTGTGCGAGCACAACACCCTTAGGAAGGTACTCGGGGGTCTCGTTAGTTGCGTAGCCGTACATAATGCCCTGGTCGCCTGCACCGTCGCGGTCGACACCCATAGCGATGTCGTTGCTCTGCGTTGCTACGCGGCCAAATACCTCGAGGTCTTCGGTGTAACCTATCTGCTTATATACGCGGCGCGCGATAGCTTCGTAGTCTACCTTTGCGTTGGTGGTAACCTCGCCGCCGATAAAGAGCATGCCGTGCGAGCCAGCAACCTCAACCGCAACGCGGCTCTTAGGGTCCTGCTTGAGGCACTCGTCGAGAATAGCGTCGGAGATTTGGTCGCACACCTTGTCGGGGTGGCCGTTGGTTACAGACTCGGTCGTGTAGCGGTTAAGTGAGTGGAACATAGCTGAAGTGTTAGTCGTTAGTAATTAGTAATAAACGAAAAATCTCCCCACGGGGAGATGACGTTACTCGTATCTTTCCCACATTGGGTTGGGAGCACCACTTCGACTTCGCTCAGGGCAAGCTTGCCTTGAGCCCTTTCGAAAGGTTGCTGGTGGGTCGCTGAGCCAAATCTCTCGCCACGCTCTGAATACACACTATGCAATTGTCTGCCCGCTCAGTATACTCCATGTATATATGTCTGCAAGGCTTTCAATCATCCAAATAAATATTGAGCGTTCAAAGCATCTCGACCGTGTTATACCGTTTTTAAAGCAACAAAAAGCAGACATTATCTGCATACAAGAAATGATGGAGCGCGACATGCTCCGTTTTGAAGCAGAGCTCGGCATGCAAGTGCACTACTCGCCCAACAACTACCACCCCGCAGAGCACAACATGCCTGGGGTCTCGGGTGATGCTATCCTCTCGCGTTTGCCGCTCATTCGTTTTAGCGAAGAGTACTACCACAACACTAAAGACCCGCTCCCGCACCACACACCGGGCGTGCCAGGCTCAACCGCCTCGTCGCTCCTTATGGCAGAAGTAGAAAAGGAGGGGGAGCTGTTTCGCATAGGCACCACGCACTTTACCTGGGCAGACGGCGGTGGTACCAACGACATGCAGAAAGAACATTTGGTAAAACTCTTTGCCCTTTTAGACGCTAAGGGCGAGTTTGTGCTGACAGGCGACTTTAATGCTCCACGTGGCGGAGAAATATTTTCTGCATTTGCGGCGAAATATGCAGACAATATCCCACCACACATAACAACCTCGATAGACGGCTCGTTGCATCGCGCTGGGCCGCTGCCCTATATGGTAGACGGCATATTTTCGACGCCAGAGTATAAGGTCTCTGACGTAGTTTTGCATGAAGGTCTTTCAGACCACTACGGTTTTACCGCAACCATCTCTAGGAGCTAGAAAAACTACTTATTTTATTATACGGTTCTGGTATTTTATTCTGATTCAGAACCTGTCATACTTTACCCATGCCCTATAAAGACGCTGCTGCGGACAAGGCATACAAAAAGAAATGGAATGCAGAATTCTATAAGAAGAATGCTGCGGCAGAATATGCACGGGTTAAAGCGCGCCGGCTAAAAATAAGGGACTGGCTTGACGAATACAAGTCAAAACTGAAATGTGTGCGCTGTAGCGAAAACCATCCGGCATGTCTGGACTTCCACCATGCAGACAGTAAAACAAAAGACTTTAGTGTGGGGAATATAAAAGCGTGGGGATGGGGTAAAGAAAAAATGTTACGAGAGATTGAAAAATGTGTGGTTTTATGCTCAAATTGCCACAGGAAGGAGCATTACCTTTCCAAGAAGAAA
>CAYPJX010000049.1:0-5774 GCA_964411175.1 uncultured Candidatus Saccharibacteria bacterium
GGTACAAACTTACGTTTCCGTTCAACCGTTTCTTTCGTGGTGTGCAACAACTACACATGCGCAGCGGTACCAACGTATACGTTCGTGACGTGTTTACCGTAGACCCATATATTGCAATACTTATATTCTGGATCAACGAGTATCATCTTGAACAAATTACATTACCTGAGAATCCTATTGTTGTTGATCTTGGTGCCAATATCGGTATGTTCAGTCTTGATCTCAAGCAGCGTTTCCCGACTGCGCAGATTACTTCTTACGAACCTCTCCCGGAAACTTTCGAGATTCTTAAGCTCAACGCACCTTTTGCCACTTTGGTACAAAAGGCAGCAACAGGAAGTACCGGCACAGTACAATTTAGCAACGTGGGGGCGCCTACCGGGCTCCATGTTATTGAAGAAGGGGGTATTACAGTTGAAACAGAGTCACTTGACGATATTTTGAAAAATTTTGAAAAAGTCGACTTGCTCAAAATAGACATTGAAGGATCTGAGTTTGATCTGCTTGAAAAGGCATCACCGCAAACGCTTGCGAAAGTGCAGCGTATCATCATGGAGATACACCCGCCACATTCTCTTGAGTGGGGAGAAAATATTCTTAAAAAGAACGGGTTTAAAACGAGCTGGATAGACCCAGAAGAACTCATTTACGCTGAGAGAGTGTAGTCTTGTTGTGAAAGTCCACTTTTACACAAAAGGTGACGAAAGAACTGCTGACTCTAGGCAGCGTGGTTTCCGTATTGCGGAAGAGCTCAAGCAGCGCGGCATTGATGCTGTTGTGCATGCGCCCCCAGTAATGTTTATTTCAACCACTCCGTGGCCCAAGAAAGGCGTACTTATAGTGCAGTTTGTACGCTCACTTTTTTCTATACGAAAGGGTGATGTGGTGTTTTTGCAACGTGCTATTTCAAACAAGTACTTCTTTGTGGTAATGGTTGCTTATCTCAAAATATTCCGTAGGAAGATGATTTTTGATTTTGATGATGCGATCTATATGCATGATTTTTTCAAAACAAAAACTTTTACCAAAATGGCATCTGCGGTATTTGTGTGCAGTAAACCACTTGAAGCATGGGCTAAACAATATAATCCTAACGTTCATATTTTTCATACGACGGTAAAATTCTCTGATTACAGCACACATACTAAGAACTACGAATCTGACCCGGAACGTGTAGTGGTGGGCTGGATAGGTACTGCAAAAGATCATTATAAGAATCTTGCACTCCTTTCTCGTGTATTTCAGAAACTTATTCCAAAGATCTCAACCCCTTTCACTTTTGTCCTTATAGGTGAACGTGGATATCAAAAAGTTCGTGAACTTTTTGATCGTGTTTCTGGTCTTACCGTTGAATACGTAGACTACATAAACCCTGCGGAGACGCCTCGCATGATCCAGGGTTTTGATATAGGGGTTAACCCGCTGATGGAGCGCGGGGAATGGAACCTCGCGCGCTCATCTTTTAAACCTTATGAATATATGGCTTGCGGGGTTGCGCAGATAACGAGTGCTGTTGGCGAAATTACCCGTGTAGTAGTAGATGGTGTAAACGGCCTTCTTGCGGATAGTGAAGAAGAATGGGCAGAGAAACTCGCAGGGCTTATCGAAGACAGACCATTGCGTAAAAAACTCGGTCAAGGGGGGCAAGAAACCATACGAGAACAGGAGTCATATGAGGCGATATTGCCAAGGATGGTGCAGATTATTGAAACCCTATGAGTTTTTCGGTAGTTACAAGGGTGTAAATTATAGGATAGTATTTTACCGAATGAAAGTATTGCTAACAGGAGCTGGGGGGGCTATAGGTGCGCACATGCTTGCGCATCTCATGACGAATACTGATTGGGATGTGGTTGCAACTGATTCCTTTAAACATAAAGGATATTTCGACCGCATTACACGTGTATGCAAAGATAATCCTGAGTGGGTAAAGCGCATCCATATCATTCAGCATGACCTCACTGCGCCGTTTACAGAGAGACAGATTCGAGAAATTGGACAGGTCGATTACATAATTAATCTTGCTTCACGTTCAGACGTACAGGCATCGATTGATGACCCTGTCTCTTTTGTAAAAAACAATACAGACCTCATGCTCAACATATGCGAGTATGCGCGAACGGCAAAGCCAAAAGTCTTTCTCCATTTCTCAACAGATGAAGTGTACGGCCCTGCTCCAAAAGAGTCAGGTGGACACGCTGAGTGGGAGCCCATTATTCCGAGCAATCCTTACTCGGCTTCGAAAGCTGCTCAAGAAGCAATCGCTATTGCGTGGTGGCGTTGCTATGGCGTTCCACTCATCATCACTAACACGATGAACAACTTTGGCGAGATGCAGGCACCGAGTAAATTTCCCGCAATGATTCAGAAGAAAGTTGAGGCTGGAGAAATGATAGAGGTACATGCAACTTCAGATGGTCAGATAGGCACCCGCTACTATCTACACTCACGCAATGCAGCAGATGCGGTGCTTTTCATACTCAGGAATGTTCCTCCTCATATGCATGCACCTGGTGAGATCGACCGTCCTGTGCGTCTCAATATTGTAGGGGACCGTCAGGTCTCAAATCTGGAGCTCGTCCGTATTATCGCTAAGCTTATGGGCAAGGAGCCTAAATACACACTTGTCTCATTTCACGAAAAGAATCCCGGCCACGACCTTCATTATGGACTTAACGGAGAGAAGTTAACACTACTCGGCTGGAAATCTGCTGTATCCTTTGAGGACTCAATGAAGTTTACGATCGAATGGCAAAAGCAAAATCCGGAATGGATGAAATAGCTCGCACACAGAAAAAAAATATTTTTCTTATATCTGAACTCGAACACATCGATGAGATGTTGTCTTTTCTGAGTGCGCACCCGTTCGTGAGTGAGGAGGGTTTTATACTCATTTCTCTTGATGCAGAAGTGGATATTGAACTCACTAAACGCAAACTCTCGTTTACTTCGGGCAAGTCGTTTCGTTCAAAGGAACCTCTATGTATGACGCTTGCGGAAGCATGGGCTGAAGAAGCGCTCAACAAAAGTGTATGGTCCGATTTTTCGTATAAGGATATATCCCTTGCCCGCCTTTATTTTTTTCCGCTCCAGGCATATCTTATGTCACTCGTATATTACGCGGATATGGTGGGTGGTATATCCTCCTCATATCCTGAGGCGCGGAACTTTTTTGTTTTTCGCACCCATGCAACCCGTCCGTCGCGTGGATTTTCTCTTGAAAATAAGCGTATCGATGCGTTAATTGACGTCGTAGCTCATGTCGCGCACGAGACGAAGCGTGAATGTAGTATCCTCGGTGAGGAGTCCGTCGCTGCGGCACATTCTTCCTTTTTTGAAGGTAAGCGTCGTCTGTTTGGCATACTGATCTCAATCTTAAACTTTACTACTGCACTCCTTGTGCCCAAGAAAACCATCAAGATTTTTGCGAGCGAATATTGGAAAAATCTATCACCCTATTTACCCGATTTACCAAATGCTGAAGTGGCACTTTTTGACCGCATGGAAGCATTTCAATGTGGTATACAAAGCATCTTTGCACATCGTATGCAGTTTATAAATTTTGACGCATATACATGCGTGTCTAACGACGCGAAAAAAGCTAAGACCCATTTTCTTTCGGAATGGAATATAGATACGCGTTTGCAGAAAGGATCTTTTGTGTTGAATACTATTTCTTTTGAACCTCTTATACACGAAGCTCTGAATGTGCTCCTGAACGACGCTATACATAATGCGATTGATGCTGTTGATGCAGCATATGCACTACTTCGGACATATAAGCCACATGTCGTAATACTCCGTTCGACCATGAGCGCTCAAATCCACTTTGTGATTCTGGCTCGTGTAGCTCGCTCGCTCGGGATCCCCTCACTCGAAATGCAGCACGGCCTCGAGTACTTCGGTCCCGGTTCTATGGACCGCAGGCATGCGTCGGAATATATGGGTGTCTATGGAGATATAAATATACGCGATATGAGAGAGACCAACGATACGGAAACTACCCCCGTAATCATCGGATCTCCGCGTTTTGATGTGTATGCACAAGCTACGCAGATAGCCTCAAAAAGGGGAAAAGAAATAACGCTTCTCTGTATTGCGCCTGCGATTATTCCCGGCCTTGCAACTGACAGCTATGAAGTTGCGGAGTACTTTCGGTGGATCAAGACCGTTGCGGTATCAACTCCGAACCTTTGTATCATAGTCAAATTGAGACCGGGGATTGTGCGTGAAAATTTTTATATGCAGTGTATAGAGGATGCATGCAGCTCAGTTTCTTATGTAGTTGCTCTCACAGAATATATCTATGAACTCTATCCACAATCTGACATAGTCACTTCCTGCTACTCCACCGCAGCAATTGAAGCACTGCAATGTGGAAAGCCGGTCGTGTACCTCAGTTTTTCTCCCGAGCAGAAGATGATGGGCGATCATCACTTTACTCAATATGAAAAAGCAGGTGCACTCCGTGTGGCGGATTCTGCTGAAGAATGTGCCGAAATAGTTTCTTCTCTTGCTTGTGATCAGAGTGAGAGAAATACACTCGCCTTGCATTCACGAGAGTTTATACATGATAATTATGCCTTTGACGGAAAAGCCTCAAAACGAGCAGCAGCCCTTATAGAAGATTTAGCCGCGGGCGTGCCAGTAACTTCTGCTTGGAATTCTTCGTTATAATCACCTCATGCGACTCATCTCCCGCCTCGACATAAAAGGTCCTAACGTGGTCAAAACGGTCCGTACGGAAGGTTTGCGCGTGGTCGGTACCCCGAAAGAACTTGCAGAAAAATACTATAACGAGGGGATCGATGAGCTCGTCTACATGGACATCGTGGCGAGCCTCTACCAGCGCAATCTCGACTTCGACCAGCTCCGCGAGACTAGCAAGAACGTTTTTATACCACTCACTGTTGGTGGTGGCATACGCTCGCTCGGCGACATCGAGATGGCGCTCCATGCGGGTGCAGACAAAGTGGCGATAAATACCTACGCTATTCATCATCCTGAGTTTTTGCGTGAAGCAGCGGAAAAATTTGGCTCGCAGTGTGTGGTACTTTCGGTTGAGGCAATAGAGACCGGAGCAGGCCGTTGGGAAGCATACACTGACGGTGGGAGAGAAAAGACAGGCGTTGACGTACTTCAGTGGATAGAGAAAGCGCTTACTCTTGGGGTAGGGGAGATTCTACTCACTTCGATAGACAGAGACGGAACCAAAACAGGTTACGACCTTACACTTCTGCGTGCAGTGGAAAATATAAGTACCGTACCCGTGATCCTTCATGGAGGAGCCGCTTCTCCGGATGATGTGGTTGAGGTGGCGGTGGCAGGAGCAGAAGCGGTATCCGTGTCGTCCATCCTTCATTATGGAACTTCGAGCGTCGGAGCAATTAAGAAGCGGCTTCAGGAAGAGGGTATTGAAATTCGAAAATGAAATCACAAAAAAAGATTGTCATAGTTGACTACGGTGTGGGGAACCTTTGGAGTCTCGGCAATGCGGTCCGTCTATTCGCTTCAGGCGTTTCCGTAACAGAGGAGAAGGAGAAGATAGAGTCTGCTGATGCACTAATTTTGCCCGGAGTTGGTGCGTTTGCTGCTGGTATGGATGGGCTCAATCGCCGGGGCCTTACTGAGGTCATCAAGTCGGCTGCCAAAGCGGGGAAACCGATACTGGGTATATGCCTCGGTGCGCAACTCCGGCTCGAAAAGGGGTATGAGTTTGGCGAGCATGAAGGCCTGGGTCTCAGCCGCGAACAGCGCTCCGGTCGTGAACTCGT
>CAYPJX010000050.1:0-5751 GCA_964411175.1 uncultured Candidatus Saccharibacteria bacterium
GGTGGTGTTCGACGGCGTGGCTGGTGTGGAGCCACAGTCGGAGACCAACTGGCGCTACGCAGACGAAGCAAACGTGCCGCGCGTGTGCTTCATCAACAAGATGGACCGCATGGGTGCATCGTTTGAAAAGTCGTACGCATCCATCCTCGACCGCCTTACTAAGAAGGCAGTTCGCCTCCAGCTCCCTATCGGTGCTGAGGAAAACTTCGAGGGCGTGATCGACCTTATGTCTATGCAGGCTTACCGCTTTGAGGGCAACATGGGCAGCGAGGTTATCCCGTATGAAATTCCTGCAAACCTGCTCGACGAAGCTAAGAAGTACCGCGCAGAACTCATCGAGAAAATTGTCGAGCATGACGATGCACTCATGACCGCGTACCTCGACGGCAAAGAGCCCTCACTTGAGGAGCTTAAGTCGACACTCCGCAAGGCGGTTATTGCAAACAAGATCTTCCCGGTTATGACCGGCTCTGCACTCAAGAACAAGGGTGTGCAGCTTGTGCTCGACGCCGTGGTGGACTACTTGCCGTCTCCGGTTGATATGCCAGCAGTGAAGGGAACCGACCCGAAGACTGGTGAAGAGATAGAGCGCCACGCATCTGATACTGAGCCGTTTACCGCGCTCGCATTCAAACTCCAGGCAGACCCGTTCGTGGGTCAGCTTACGTTCTTCCGTGTGTACTCGGGTTCTATCGAAGCGGGTTCATATGTATACAACTCAACCACCGGCACTAAAGAGCGCCTCGGCCGCATTGTGCGCCTCCAGGCGAACCAGCGCGAAGAGGTGAAGAAGGTGTATGCAGGAGAGATCGCCGCTGCGGTAGGTCTTAAAGATACTAAAACCTCTCATACGCTTTGCGATGAGAACAATTCTATTATTCTTGAGCAGATTAAATTCCCTGAGCCGGTTATTTCGCTCCGTATAGAGCCGAAGACCAAGGCCGACCAGGAGAAGATGGGTATGGCAATGAAGAAACTTGCCGATGAAGACCCAACCTTCAAAGTAACCACCGATGCGGAGACTTCCGAGACACTGATCTCAGGCATGGGTGAACTTCACCTTGAAATCATTGTTGACCGCATGAAGCGCGAGTTCGGTGTTGAGGCAAATGTAGGTAAGCCGCAGGTGGCATACCGCGAAACTATTCAGAAAGAAGCTGAGGCAGAAGGTAAGTACATCAAGCAGACCGGTGGTAAAGGTCAGTACGGTCATGTACGCCTACGCCTCAAGCCCTTGGAAGCGCTCGACCCTGAGAAGAAGATTTCCAAGAACGTTACCCGCGAAGACCACTTTGAGTTCATCAACAACATCAAGGGAGGCGTGGTGCCGGGCGAGTTTATCGCACCGGTTGAGAAGGGTGTTCGCGAGGCGATGGAGCGCGGTATTGTTGCCGGCTTCCGCATGGTAGATATCTCGGTTGAGCTCTACGACGGTTCGTACCACGATGTGGACTCTTCAGAAATCGCCTTCAAAATCGCCGCTTCTATGGGCTTCCAAGAGGCAGCTAAGGCAGCAAAGCCAGTTATCCTTGAGCCGATCATGAAGGTTGAGGTGGTAGTACCGGAGAAGTTTACCGGTGACATTACCGGCAGCCTCAACTCCAAGCGCGGACAGATCGAGGGCATGGAGGAGCGTGGTCTTGCGCGCGCTATCAAGGCAAAGGTGCCGCTCTCTGAGATGTTTGGTTACACGACCGCACTCCGCTCTATGACCGAAGGCCGTGCATCATTCACCATGGAGTTTGACCACTACGAAGTAGTGCCGCCGAACGTAGCAGCAACCATAGTGGCAAGCCGCCAATAGACTAAAGTATGTAAAAACAAAAAGCCCGCACTGGTTGCGGGTTTTTTGTTTGGTGGTTCAATAAGAAAAGTTGCACCTAACAGAACACACAGGAGGTATCCTATGACAGCATCGCTCGCATTCGAACCTCTCGCCAAGGTAGAACTGGCGTTCCTTGAGCAGCGCAGGCAGTACTACCGCAAGAGTGACAACTCCATATCCGTGTCCGCCTACTCAAAACTGCCCCTGCCGTATGAGACGCTTTATACGATACGTATAGCGGAGCCTACTCGTGGTTTCGTGTATGCGACTGTGGGGTTTGGACTACCGCTTCAACCAGAAGACCTCAAAGGCCTTTCGCTATTCCTCAACCGTTCTATACAGAGCGTCGTCTTCGACTGGTACGGAGGGTCTCAAATACTGACCGCCTCCCGGTGGGTCGATGAGTATGCACTCTTCGACGAGCTCTCGCAGATCTATGCATTTTGCGACTTCCTGTATCCGCTCATCATGCATATACGCAATGAGCGGTCGTGGAATGAAGATTTGGTTCGCCTCGCGTTACTCTCACAAAGACAACTTCTCAATGTGTAAACTACCGCCCCCACCCCGGGGCGGTTTCTTTTGTGCAAGATATCCACACGCGTGTCATTGCGGCGTTATGTAAACACAGTAGAGTAAGTAGCAACAGGGCACAAAGTCTCGCGACTTTGTGCCTTTGTCTGTTTTATAAATTTTATAAGCTCTTTTAGATACGAGATATGAGAACAGTTACTCGCGTGTGGTCTGCACTGGAGACGTATGTGCAAGCACTCTCGTTCCTGCTTGCACTCTTGTGCGTTTTCACGGTAGCTGCGCCTCAAGCGCAAGCAGCCACACCGAGTTTCTTTCAACAGCAGCTGGTAACAGCACTGCTCTCATTTTTTGGTACTGACTCGGCAAAGATAGACCAAGTTGCCGCGGTGCTCACTACGCAAGGCACTCCAGCTACCCCCTCATCTCTCGTGGTTTCAACTGACGCATCAAATCCTCCTTACACGGTTAATGTTGGTGGTACCGCAAACGTGGTGCTTGGTATATATAAACTTCGCGCCACGGGCGAAGATATACGTGTCACTAAAGTAGTCATTTCTTTGGGAGGGTCATCTACCCCCTCAGATGTTACCGAGCTCCGGCTCTCAGATGCGCAAGGGAATGTGCTTGCGTCTAGCGTTTCTGGCGCAAACCAGTATGTATACTTTACTCTCGCAACGCCACTCTTGGTGCCTAAAGACTCCGAGGTTAGCGTTGTTCTTAGGGGAGACATTGCGCCTATTGGCGTAAACCAAGCACGCTCGGGCGACTTTATAGTGCCTACTGTACAGTCCGAGACGTTTGGTGTGGGCGTTACAACGGGCGCAACTATTAATGCTATAGGCGGCACTCCTGCATCGGGGGTTAGACTCTTCTCCACCTATCCAATGGTTTCTAAGGATTTGTTACCCCACAAGGGAGTTACCGATGGACGCTTGCTACGCTTTAAAATAACCGCAACAAATTCAGGCTCGTTGACTATAGGAAGACTCGGTTTCTCGGTGATTGCACCCTTTGCAAATGTGTCTGATCTTGCCTTGCACGCATATACTGACTCGTCTTACTCGGCTATGTTGCCGGTGCCGTCAGGAGACGGAAAAGTGGGTACGCTAAGCAATATTTCTGGAAATGTGTTTGCAATGATAGCGGACGAGCCGCTCATCATCTCCGCAGGGAATACTGTGTATTTTGAGCTTCGCGCAAGTGTGGTTCCTACCACGCAGCGTATAACCGTGGTAGGTACGAGCCTTCTAGGGGATACCGTCTTTGCTGGTCCAGGCACTCGAGACCAGATTTCTCCAGGGCGTCTTGTGTGGTCGCCCTCCGCTAACCCATCTCTCTCGGCCACCAGTACCGACTGGTTTAATGGATACGGTATCCCGGGTCTTGCTACAACGGGGTTTACCCAAAGCCGCTACGGTTCAATAAAAACTATCACTATGAACGATGAAGACCTCGACACAACAACGCTCGTTGCAGCGTTGCCATATGCCTCACAAACACTCTCGTCGAAGTCTCAGCTTTCAGGTTCAGTCCCATTTAGAAACCTTCCTGTGTATATGGCTACCAGTACGTTAGAGCCAGTTCACTCAGAGCCAATACCACTACCGAGGGCGCCGGTTGCAACAACCTCGCCTACCTCGTCGCCTGTTACTTACACGCTCGCAGTCAGCCCAACTTCTGGCAAAGCACCTCTTTCCGTACAAGCGGTCATAAACGTGCAGAGGTCATCGCAGGTGCGTGCCGCAAATAGTTCGTTCTGCGAGACCGGTGCTATTTCCTGGGGAGACGGCTCACCGATACACACCGCTCGTATACAGTGTACTGGTTCGACCGACGCAAATTTTTCACATACCTACGTAAAAAGTGGCACCTATACAGTAAAATTCTATAAACAGGGTAATACTCCCTGCTCAGGGATGGTGTGTGCGGCGGGAACGGTTATGCCTCAACCGGTCGCTACCGCTGAAGTAACGGTAACTGCGGGCGAAGTTGTAAAAGGGAATCCTCCCACATGTACGGTAACCGCGAACAAAACGTCAGTATCGAAAGGGCAAACAGTAGTACTTTCTTGGACTAGTGAGAATGCAACCAGAGCAAGCACTGCAGATGGCGGCAAGCTTGGTAAGCCGCAAGGGAGTGCGAAGGTGCGCCCCACTGAGGACACTGCGTACGTTAAAAAAGTATATGGTCCCGGAGGAGAGGGTGTATGCACTATAACTATAGAAGTCTCAGGCGATGAAGAGGGGACACCACTTCAAAAACTTACTTGGAATATGCCCCCGGTACTAGCTCAGACTCTCTACGACATGCAGGCTGGTGCCGTGGTGCTTGCCCAGGATTACCAAAGCTTGTTTAGATAACTACCTTATGAAGAGTCAAACACTCAGGATACCCCCGAGTGTTTGACTCTTTTGCCTCATTTGTTATATTTTCTATAACGCATCCGTGCGTGGTTTTTTGTGCTCCTGTGGCTTAATAAGGAGGCATTTAGTAGTTATTAGTAGGTAAATTAATAGAGAATATGGCAACATTCGATAGAACAAAGCCGCACATGAACGTTGGTACCATCGGTCACGTTGACCATGGAAAGACGACGCTCACGGCAGGTATTACCCATGTCCTCGACATGGCTAAGGCACAGGGTTACGGTGCTCGCGTGGAGGGTATCGATAACATCGACAACGCTCCTGAAGAGAAGGCGCGCGGTATCACCATCGCGCTCCACCACTCCGAGTACGAGACGCCGAAGCGCCACTACGCGCACATCGACGCTCCAGGACACGCAGACTACATCAAGAACATGATCACCGGTGCCGCTCAAATGGATGGCGCAGTGCTCGTGGTTGCAGCGACTGACGGCGTGATGCCTCAGACTCGTGAGCACATCCTCCTTGCTAAGCAGGTGGGCGTGCCGAAGATCATCTGCTTCCTCAACAAGGTAGACATGGTAGAGGATAAAGACCTCGTAGATCTCGTGGAAGAAGAGATCAAGGAGGCTCTCAAGAAGCAGGGTTACGCTGACGCTCCAGTGATCAAGGGTTCAGGCCTTAAGGGTCTTGAAGCAAAGGACCTCAATGATGAGTGGGCACAGAAGATCCTCGAGCTCGTTAACACGATGGACAGCTACTTCCCAGACCCAGTTCGCGAAACCGACAAGCCATTCCTTATGCCGATCGAAGACATCTTCTCGATCGAAGGACGTGGTACGGTAGTTACCGGCAAGATCGCTCGCGGTGTCGTTAAGGTAGGTGAGGACGTTGAGATCATCGGTCTCCAGCCAACAGCAAAGACCACCGTTACTGGTATCGAAATGTTTAACAAGCAGCTCGATGAAGGCCAGGCAGGCGACAACGCAGGCATTCTCCTTCGCGGTGCTAAGAAGGACGAACTCC
>CAYPJX010000051.1:0-2382 GCA_964411175.1 uncultured Candidatus Saccharibacteria bacterium
GAAGATACGCTACGTTCATTTACTGCAGATAAAATTTCTGGCCGCTCACTTTTTATATTCCCTAAAAACAACATTCTCTCGTACGCACGCGAAGACATCCGTAAGAAGATCCTTGCTGAGTTTCCGCAAGTGCGGCAGGTGTCTATCCGCGCTAAGACACCTCAAACCATAGAAGTTTCTGTAACTGAGCGTACACCACAGTCGCTCTGGTGCGCACTTCCTACAACAAACCCATGCCTTCTTATGGACGGTAACGGCTTCGCCTATGTGCCTGAGGCAGGGAGCAGCACCGCAGCACTTATTCGCTATACAGGGAACGCGTCTACCACCCCTGGTTACACTGCGGCGGTAGTGCCAAGGCAATTTCTAACACCCGAGCAGTTTATACCGCTCCAAGCACTTGTCTCTGCGATAAGCGAAAATCAAAAAGACAATCCGGTACTTGAGGTTGCGGTCGACGAACACGGAGATGTCGCTGCGCGTTTTGCAAACAACTTCATACTTAAGTTTGTGCTCGCTGAAGCAGGAAAAGATGTCTATCAACGCTACACTATTGCGCTTTCCTCGGCACCGTTTGTAGGAAAGAGTACTGGAGACTTTGAGTACCTTGACCTACGCTTCGGCGACAAACTCTATTTTAAAGAACGCGTGCTTGGAGAAGTGCAAGAATAAGTGTAAGGTAAGACCATATGAAAAATTTCTGGCAAGAGTTGCCTAAACCATTTTTCGTGTTGGCACCTTTAGCTAACGTTACTGACGCTGCTTTCAGGCGGGTAATAGCCAAGTATGGCAAACCCGACGTTATCTGGACCGAGTTTGTATCGGCCGACGGCCTGGTGCGTGCGACGCCTGAAGGTAAAGCAAAGCTCATGCGCGACCTGGTGTACACGGAAGCAGAGCGCCCTATAGTGGCACAACTCTTCACCAGCAACCCCGCACACATGGAAGCTGCTGCGCGGCTGTGCCAAGAACTTGGTTTTGACGGTGTCGACATCAACATGGGCTGCCCGGACAAGTCGATAGAGAAGCAAGGTGCAGGAGCAAAACTCATAACCACACCGGACGTTGCGCGCGAGGTTATACGCGCAGCAAAACGCGGCGCTCCCAACATTCCTGTTTCGGTTAAAACGCGCCTCGGTTACAACAAAGACATTCTTGAAGAATGGTTACCCATCATTCTTTCTGAAGAGCCAGCGGTGCTTACACTCCATGCGCGTACACGCAAAGAAATGTCTAAAGTAGATGCACACTGGGGCAGGGTGAAGCGCGCGGTTGAAATACGCGATGAACTCAAAAGTAAAACGCGTATCATCGGCAATGGCGATGCAAAAAATATTGAAGATGCACGAGTAAAAGCGAAAGAGAGTGGTGCCGACGGCGTTATGCTTGGTCGCGCAATCTTCGGTACTCCATGGCTCTTCGCATCGGAAGACGCAAGGAAAATGCTTCGTGAGAAAACGGTCTGGCCCGAGAGTGAGTGCCTTAAGGACACGAGCGATACGGGAGAACCGAGGACCTTTTCGAGTGAAGATTTTCCGAGCGTCGAAGACAAGCTGCGCATCGCGGTAGAGCACACTAAACTCTATGAAGAGCTTTTGGGTGACATCAAGAACTTTGCCCTCATGAAAAAGCACTACAAGGCATACGTCGAAGGCTTCGATGGTGCGAAGGAACTCCGTGCAAAGCTCATGGAGACCATGAATGCTGCTGAAGTAGAAAAACTGGTTGAGGATTTCTTGCTTGCGCAAACCCAATAGCCTTATACAATGGCGGCGGGGCTCATTAAGGAGTGAGAAATGAACGTAGACGAGCGCGCGCTCAACATCTGCGGGGCGCTGTGGAGCCTTTTCAATGCAGACGGCCCGCGCTCGGAAGTGAGCGTGGACGACGTGGTCCGTAAATCGGGCTACACTCGCGAGGTGGTAGACACCTACATCAAAGGGGACACAGACCTCCGCGAGATCGTCGTAGTCGGCGGTTTTTCAAAGATAATGCGCGAAGAGTCTATCCTCGCGTAACGTACACTGAGGCGGCCCACGGGCCGCCTTTTGTTATCACCATTGTCCTCTTGCTGCTTTTCCGCTATGCTCGGCGCAGACGTAACACAACAGAGGAAAACATTCGAAAGGAGCCGCTGTGCAACAGTCAAGCCTGTACCGCTCTATAGGAGAGAAGGAGCCGAAAGACAACGTGGTCGTGCATACTACGTGCGCCCACAACCCTATCGGCATGACCAAAAGCAGCTGCCAAGCGATGACGCTTGTCGTCATGCGCAACCACCAAGGCTGCTGTGGAGTACCGTCGCGGGGCATCGCGCCCTGCACATCTCGCGACCGTGTGTGCCGCGTGTGCGTAACTCAGCCGGGGCAATAAAACACGGTT
>CAYPJX010000051.1:2392-5589 GCA_964411175.1 uncultured Candidatus Saccharibacteria bacterium
AGCACGGCGAACGCGCAGTACAGGCCTTCACGGGTTACGCTCGCAGCACACCCTCAGTCGAACTTCCAAGACGTGTCGCCGCCGCTCCTTCTAAGGAGCGGTCCACACATGAGCCAGTTCGACATAAGGACATCGAGAGCGAGAATAGAGTGAAGCACGCCAAGATAAAGGAGAAGCTTACCCCCAACGTCGCACTCATGCTCGACCATGGACACATAAGCTACGCGCAGGCGCGCCGGCTGGCAGGCAAGTATGCCGACCGTCCCAGCATGCAGGAGGCTCTTGCCGAGCAACTCCGGCAAAACAAGGTCTCCATCCGTGACCTCTAAGCAACCGTCCCGACGCCTCTACAAAGGTGCCGGGACGTTTTTTATTTATTCGCGCCCTAGGTATACTTGGGTTATGGCAAAAAAAGACGAGACCCGTGCGCCTCGCGCACTCTACCGCGAGTACCGCCCTTCAGTATTTTCTGAGGTTGAGGGTCAGGAACAGGTAACTTCGGTCCTTGAGGCGGCCATTAAGAAAAATGAGTTGGCGCATGCGTACCTCTTTGCAGGTGGCCGTGGTACAGGCAAAACCTCCATGGCCCGCATATTGGCCAGGGCAGCAGGTACTGCCGATGAAGACATTTACGAGATGGATGCTGCAAGCAACCGCGGTATCGACGAGATACGGGAATTGCGCGACGGCGTTGCCACACTTCCGTTTAACTCACGCTATAAGTTTTACATAATCGACGAAGCCCATGCACTTACTAAAGACGCATGGGGTGCATTCCTTAAAACTTTGGAGGAGCCGCCGGCGCATGTCATATTTGTGCTTGCTACAACCGAGCTCGACCGTGTGCCCGACACCATACTCTCGCGCTGCCAAGTGTTTCGTTTTGAAAAGCCTTCGCGCGAGACGCTCAAAAAACTGGTTATA
Organism: uncultured Candidatus Saccharibacteria bacterium; assembly: GCA_964411175.1. Lineage (GTDB taxonomy): Bacteria > Patescibacteriota > Minisyncoccia > Phycocordibacterales > SBAW01 > GWA1-54-10. The sequence goes on from CAYPJX010000051.1 coordinate 3,317, forward strand.
CAGGTAGCAAAAAAAGAAGGCGCAACCATTGCTCCTGCGGGTGCGGAACTTGTAGCGCTCATGGGTAACGGCTCCTTCCGCGACACGCTCGGTATACTCCAGAAAGTACTTACGGTCTCTACCGACAACAAACTCACTGAAGAAGAGGTGGCAAAAGTAGTTGGGGCACCACGCGCACAGATGGTCCATGACTTTCTCGATGCGCTTGCTGGCAAAAAAATAGACCAAGCACTCGAAGTGCTCCAAGGCGCACTACAAAGTGGTATCGACCCAAAACTTTTTTTGCTCATCGTACTTAACACCGTGCGCTCAGTACTACTCCTGCGCTTTGCGCCAAAGACAGAAGCTACATTTTTGGAGCAGTATGGTGCCGAGGAACTTACACACCTAAAAAACCTTGCAGGGCCAGAAGGCGTTGCCGTAAATTCCACACTCTTAAGCGAGCTTATTACCGCGTATGTTGAGATGAACCGTGCCCCAGAGCCTTCGATACCGCTTGAGTTAGCGCTCTATCGCGCGCTTGGGGTAGCCTCATAACATAATGAAGCATTCAAGCCTCCCGTACTCGATACTCACCCTTCTGTTTGTTGCAGGGTACCTAGTGTTTTTAGTGGAGACCACGCAGGTGCCGTGTATTAAACCCATTGGCTATGCGCTTACTACGTACGACGAGCGCTTTTCTCTCCCGCGTGAACGCGTGCAAAAAGACCTGCTGAAGGCCGCTTCTGTTTGGAACACCGAGCTCGGCCGCGAAGTGTTGTTTGCAACAGCAGAGCCAGATTTACCGGTTATTTTTGCTTACACAAAGACTCAGACCACCGTAGATACACTTTCGAACATCGAAGAAAATATTGAAGCCCTCAAGAGTGAACTCACTACACTAGCCAACGAGTACGGCACCCTTAAAAAGCAGTACGATGCACTTAATGCACAAGGTAAGGCAACACGCGAGATGTACGACAAACTGCAAACATTGTTTGCTCGCTATGAGGCGCTGCGTAAGCAGGTAAACGCCAACATAGCACAAGGTCAAAAGCTCCCCTCGGGTGAAATAGAGGAGGGGAAGTACACCTCTGACCAAAACGGCACACGCGTCACTATTTATGCCTACCAAGACGAAGCCGAGCTCTTGCGCACGCTCACGCACGAGCTCGGGCACGCGCTCGGCCTCGACCATGTTGAAAACAAGGAGTCTATCATGTACCCAACCAATGCACGCGACGAAAGCCTCGTTTTAAGCAACGAAGACAAGGCAGAACTTACAAAAGTGTGCACAGAGGCCGAGGAGTCGCTCCAGGGAAAGCTGTACACCACGCTTCACCCCTACACAGGCCCAGTGTATGCACTTGCGAAGCCATACGCACAAAAAGGTTCGGAGTATCTTGAGGAGCTCTTACGCTACGTGCCGTTTAAAGCGTAACGTCAAAAACTTTTGAGGGGCTGTGGTGGCCCGAGACAAGCCGCACATGGTTCTTCGGTATATGGTGATGTGCTGCAACAAGCTCAAGCACGCGGCGGTTAGCAGCATTGCGCTCGGCAGGTTCCTTTACGGCAATCATGAGCCGCCCTCGAGCAGCTTCTATAACCTTTTCTCGCTTGGCGTCTGCAGTCACACGCACACTCACATGCATACGCCGCTTTAGAGCATGAACTTGATTATGGCTGCTCCCGCTTCCAAACAAAGGAGTGAACCACCGGCCATAATAAGGATTTTCTTCACCACCCACTTACCCTCGGTGCCACCAAAGATAACCGCGCCCACTTGTGTGGGTACTACAAAGCCTATCCAGAAGAAGCCCGCGAGCGCGTAGACATTCCAACTTGAAGGGAGGTTGGTAATGAAGATAGCGAGCACCACCGAAGTAACGACCGTAACTATAAACTGCACGAGTAGGAAGGGAAGCATCTTTTTCTGCATCACTTTCATCTCCTCCGGAGGAACTTTTTCCATGCCGTGTATCTTGCCCCAAAGATTGCCAAACACGGGCATATACCAAATGGCACCAATGATAAACTGTGCGACCGCTGCAACTGCTATAGCTATGTAAAGTGACATAAAATTTAATTAGTTACGTTTTACCCGCGGCGGGCAGCGTCGATAGCGGCAACATCTATCTTTTGCATGGTCATCATCGCGTCAAAGGCGCGCTTGGCCACGGCAGGGTCAGGGTCGGTGATGGCTTGCATCAGGACCATGGGCGTGATCTGCCACGACACCCCCCATTTGTCCTTGCACCAGCCGCACGCGCTGGCTTGGCCGCCGTTGCCAATGA
>CAYPJX010000052.1:0-5278 GCA_964411175.1 uncultured Candidatus Saccharibacteria bacterium
GCTGCGCCAACCACTACGCCCTGCGCAACCTCAGCGATAACTGCAGCAACCAAAAGTATGAGTACTGCAATAATCACTGCCGGAAGGATCGAGAGTACGATCTGGTTGAGGAAGAGTGTGACCGCTGTGAGGTTGAGCATCTGAAGCGCAACCATAAAGAAGACAATGATCACGAACCACTTTACCAAGCCTCCGAGAAACGCACCGGAATCGAGCGTGTAGCCTGCACGCTTTACCACGTCTTCAACGCCAGCCGACTTAAGCGCATGGTCAACTTTTGCCGCGCGCACTGCCTGCGCGATGATGCGTCCGATAACTGAGCCGAGGAACCAGCCCACTACGAATACGACTATCGCCACGAGAAGGTTAGGAATGAAGGCGATTGTGTTTTGAAGCAGGTTAGAGAACGACTGCTGCAACACACTTGCCAACGTCTGAAAATACATATGTAAATACACTGATGAATAATGATTACTAATCGACACCCTAATTGTAACAAGACCCCGCCTCTAGGCGGGGTCTTGTGTGGATAGTGGGAGGCGGTTATTTCCCCTTATTTGAGGCCAATATCGAGCTTGTCGAGCAAGATCCTGTGGGAGAAGTCGAAGACATCGCGCAGCAGGCGGTCGCTCATATTAAGCCGATAGAAAAAATCTTGCGTGGAGAGGAGTGTATAGCGAATGTCTTTACCTATCTCTGCTTCGAGTTTTTTTATCTGGTTTTTAAACGCACGTTCGCGTACTTTGTCTCCCACCACAAGGAGGTCGAGGCTCGCATCCCACTCCCCCATAAAAACTCCTGCAATAACTATGAGTTTGAGTGTGCCGACCGACTTAAGCCTCTCCCGCACCTCTTCGCCGCGGCTTGTAACATTGAGTAACAGATTCTGAAGCGCAATGAGGTATGGGAAGTCTCCACTCACTTCGAAGCGCGCAACTTTGCTGCGCATACTTTTGCGGATGAGCCCGCTTGAAACCAACTGACCTATCTCAGTGCGCGCGTCTTTTTGGTCGACCTGAGCGCGGGAAGCCGCTTCAGCCAACGTGAAGGAATGTTGTGGATTAAAAAGGAAGAGGCGCAAGAGTTTGAGGCGCGAGGCGGAGCCGAAGATTTTCTGGAGGCTGTCAGTCATGAAATCGTTTCAGTATTGAACCCCTGCATTGTACGCAAAAGCTGGCAAAAATACAAAACGGCCGCCGCGAGGTATCGCGGCGGCCGGGGTTATGAGGAAGCCGCGAGCGGCAAGTAAAAGCGGGTGGTCTCTCCCCCTTTTTTGAAACCAAGCTTCTCGTAGAGGCTATGTGCAGCGGCACGAGCCTCGTTGCTCGTGAGGGTCAGGAACGAGAGCTCCTCTTCCGCGGCAAGGCGCAAGATTTCGCGCATCAGCTTTTCGCCGAGGCCTTTGCCTCGCTCGGCTTCGTCGACGACCACGTCGCCTACTTCGCCGACGTAGTTATGAAAACCGTGATACTTCACGATCCGTGCCATACCAACAATGGCATCCTCGTGGCCAAACACAACCACGAAGATGCTCTCGCGGACGCAGGCCCGGAGGTTCTTGAGGGTGATCGCCGGTTGCTCCTTGCGGCGAAGCTGGCTCAAAAGCCGGCGTACAGACTCGGTGTCGCTTACGCGGAGATCATCTTCGGATATCCGGCGGACTTCATACTCTTCCTTCTGCGAGCTCATGCTCGCTCTCCTTTCTTGGTAAGTAACGTACTAGACTGTCGCGACTATATCAGAAAGGTAGAAAAACAAAACTCCGGCATGAGCCGGATTTTTGTTTGAGAGAGTCGTAAGAGATTACTTAAGCTCAACTTTTCCTCCAGCTGCCTCAACGGCTGCCTTGAGCTTGTCTGCGTCCTCCTTCTTCATGTCGCCCTTAAGGAGCGCCGGAGCTGCGTCTACGAGATCCTTAGCCTCCTTGAGGCCAAGTGCGAGCGCGTCCTTCACTGCCTTAATAACTGCCACCTTCTGCGCACCAGCGTCAGTGAGGTGCACATTGAACGAAGACTTCTCCTCGCCACCTGCTGCCGCACCTGCTGCCGGAGCTGCAGCGACTGCTGCTGCCGAGACGCCCCACTTCTCCTCAATTGCCTTAACGAGAGTGTTGAGCTCGAGCACAGTCATTTTTTCTACTGCTTCGATGATCTGTTCCTGAGTCATAATGTTATTGCTACGTGAATATTAATTTTTGGTTTCTGCGACCTTGCTCAACACCACTGCAAAACGCTGCATCGGTGAGTTGAGGAGCTGTGCGAACATGCCACGGAGTGCATCCTGGCCAGGGATCGCCGCTATAGCGATGATCTCCTCGCGTGATACAAACTTGCCACCGAACACACCGCCCGTAAGCGAGAGGTGCTCAGAGAACTTCTTTGCAAACACGGCGAGTTCGCGTGCAGGCGCCAACTCGTCTTTGCCGTAGGCGATCGCGGTTTCTCCCTCAAGTGTCGGCATAGTGCCTTCAAACTTACCCTCCATTGCGCGAGCAACGAGTGTTTTCTTTGCCACTGAGTAACCGACATCAACCTTGCGGAGTGCTTTGCGCACCTCGCTCTGCTCTGCCACGGTCAAACCCGTAAACTTTGCAAACACGATTGTTGAAGAGCTCTTCACTGCATCTGCGACTTTGGCTACTATCTCTTCCTTCTTCTGCCTGGTTATTGCCATATTGTGCTACAAACAACCACTAAATATTCCTTCGGGCATATAAAAAGCCCTCAGATAAAGGGCTTGAGTTTCGACCTCGGCCGGCGAGCGTTTGCTCATTAACACCCTCGTGGGTTACCAGCTTTCTTTGGCCCTTATAAGAGCACTCTACCTTGGGTGCGCAACACTGTCAACCGCCTCCCCTTTAAGCTGTGCCGAGGCAAGCGCAAGTACGCCAAACGCAGCTGCAATAATAGCCACAAAGCCAAAAAAGAATTTGAAGAAAGAATTATTGAGCATGAGCTTTATTGTACGCCTCAAGAAGTGCCACAAGATCTTTATTATCTGGGTTTTTAGAGAGGCCCAATATAAGAATATCTTTTGCCGCGGTAGTGTCGGTCTTATAGAGGTAGGTGTAAAGGGTATGTAGGTTTCGGTAGGAGTCTATATACTCCGGCTTAACAGCGATAACTTTCTTGTAGTTGGTTTCAGCCTTTGGAAAGTCCTTGAGGTAGTTCATATATAGATCTCCAAGATTATTGAAAGCAACGTAGTTGCTTGGCGCCGCTGCCGCCACATACTCCCACGCATCGCGCGCACCGATGTAGTCGCCTGCAAGCTTGAGATAGCCACCTAACTGTGTCCATAGGCGCAGCTGCTCGGAGTCTGTCTTAAGAGATGCCACGAGGTCGTCTATCTTTTTTTGGAGCGACGCTTTTGCAGATGTATCCATTTCTATAGACACGATAAACTGTCGGTTGAGACTAGGCGCTTTTGCAGAAGGGTTTTCAATAGGAAGTATAGACACTCCCTCCCCACTTGCCGGCACCTTAACGCCGTTACCTAAGTCTATTTGGGCTGAGCTCGTTCCTGTCCCTGTTTCAGTTGTACTTGAAGCATGGTTAGGTGTTTGAGGTACTGAAGTAGACGGGCGGTTGATAACAAAAAAAACTCCACCGATAAGTGTCGCAGCGGCAATGCCTATAAGCAATGGAGTTGCAATATTTTTCATACTGCTAGTGTATCCCATATATATACAAAAACAAAAGCCCCTCCGTAAGGAGGGGCTTTTGTCGCATATCGAGCAAAGACTAGCCTTGTCGAGTCTGCACTAGCACCTAAGACTAGTTCGAGCGGCTCTGGAAGATACCCGATGAAGGGAGGCCAGAGACACCGTAACCGTTGGTCCAGTCGTTGCCAGTCGAGGTAGCTGCAGTCGTGGTTGCGTTTGGCGACCAGATGAAGTTACCAGAAACTGTAGCAAATACTGTAGTACCAGAGGTCGGCGTACCAGTAGTGTCACCAACGAGGGTGGTTACAACTGAAGCGCCAGTGGTGTTACCCGCGATAGAACCGCGGAGCTCGAAGTAGAGCGTAGTACCAGCTGAAACCTGTACCGGCGTAAGATCAGGAGCAATGTTGAATGCAGTGTTGTTGACTGCAGTCGCAACAGTGCCGCCAATCTGACCGCTCGTACCCTGGTTGCTGATAGCAGTTGAGTACGAAGAGTCTGTGTAGCCGAAGAGCTGGATGTTGGTAACGCTCAAAGTAGTCGTAGAAACCTTGAACGTGAACTTACCAAGACCAACCTTGTCAGCTGCGTTTGCAGTAACCTTGAAGCGCATGAGCTTGCCATCAGCAATGCCGGTGGAGCCGAGCGTATCAAGAGCTACAGTCGGGTAGGTGTTGTAGACGCGAACGCCAGCAACGTTGCCCGATGCACCACTCTTAAGAGTGCTGCCAGATGACTGACCAGAACCCTCAGAGCTGTTCGGGTCGATCTTCACAAGAGCACCGTCCGTGCCAGCCTGGCCTGAACCGATGTCTGCGAGATCTGCCTTAACAGTGAGGACCTTGTCTGCATCCTTAGGAAGCGTAACGTTGAGGCTCGAGCTGGTTGCAACAGTGTTGCTACCAGTGAACACAACAGTACCTACCTGAGTTGCACCATCCCAAATCGTTACCGAGTTGAGCTGAGCCGCAGTGCCACTAGTAAGAGTGAGACCGATCTTCTGAAGCGTTACCGCCTCATTGTTTGCGTGGAAGTTAAGCACACCAACAGTCACACCAGTCGTGCCGCCCGCTGCGAGCGCGTACGAAGGTGACGACGAGTCAACCGTGAGCGTTACCGAACTTGCACCAACGGTCATAGTTGCACCGCTGTTAGCAGAGTTGGTAGCAGACACAGTGTTACCCGAAGTAACGCCGGTTGCGCTGATAGTGTCAGCTACGTTGAGGCTCACTGCGTATGCACCAGTCGCTGAAGAGGTCGTGTTGCACTTAACGCCGAGAGTCTTAACAGTACCCTTGGTTACAACCAAGCTGTTATCGAACTGGAAGTTGTTAACACCTGAAGTGCTGATCGACGAAGGAACGTTTGAGCCCGTGTTGAGCGCAGTCGTACCATCGAAGAGCTGGCAGTTCGTAAGACCAGTGTTGTTGTCGAAGCGGAGCGGAAGTGCCGTGAGGCGTACATCCTCGCCAGACTGTGAAGCGTCAAGCTGCACCTGAGCGAAGAGGATACCGGTACCACCTGCAACAATGTTCTGAGCTGCTGGCTGAGCAGACATACTTACCGTAAGGGTAGCTGCCTGAACAGTCATAGTGTTGAGAGAGAACGCACCCT
>CAYPJX010000053.1:0-986 GCA_964411175.1 uncultured Candidatus Saccharibacteria bacterium
GATCGCTTTCTACCTCTTGTTTTTGGTTGGCCTTTCTATTTTTGTCATTTCGCCTGCACTCGCATCACGCGACTTCATGCACGCGCTTGTGTACGGTGCATTATTTGGTTTTTTTGCGTATGCCACCTATGACCTCACCAACTGGTCGGTGGTACGCGGCTGGCCTGCAATGCTCTCACTGGTCGATATTGCATGGGGCACGGTGCTCTCTGGGGCGGTTGCGAGTATTACGTATTGGATAGTTACTACGTTTGTTGTACGGTAACCATGTATACGCTGCTCGTAGCACTCGGTACTCTCTTCCTGTATGCGTGCTTTCTTTTTGCGCTTTCACTCAAGGTAAAAAATAACGGTATCGCTGATGTAGGGTACGGAGTGGCTTTTATTGTTGTAGCAACTACCGGAGTGTTGCTCGAGGGCTTTGCAAACATTCCGGTAGTGTTGCTCGTAGCCTTAACCTTTATATGGGGCGTGCGGCTTGCGCGCCGCATACACAAAAAGAATAAAGGAAAGCCTGAAGATTTTCGCTACAAGGCATGGCGGGACAGTTGGGGTAAGTTTTTTGTGGTGCGGAGTTTCTTTCAAATCTACCTGCTCCAGGGTTTTATTGCCTTTGTAGTTGCGCTTCCAGTGTCTCTCTCTATCATTTTCCCAAAAAGCGACATTTCCTGGCCGTTGGTACTCATGGGCGCCTTTTTCTGGCTGGTAGGCTTTGTTCACGAGGTGGTTGCTGATGCTCAGCTAGATGCTTTTCTTAAAAACCCTGAGCGCAAAGGTACCATTATGCAGAGTGGGCTTTGGCGATTTTCTCGCCACCCTAACTACTTCGGAGAAAGTCTCATGTGGTGGAGTATCGCTACGATAGCTCTAGGAGTAAGTGCATACCCTTTAGTAGGGTTTATAAGCCCGATACTTATTACTTTTTTGCTTTTGTTTGTTTCTGGTGTGCCTATGCTTGAAAAGCGATGGGCAGGCAACCCCGAATG
>CAYPJX010000053.1:996-5191 GCA_964411175.1 uncultured Candidatus Saccharibacteria bacterium
TTTGTACCACTACCTCCTAAAAAGTAGAACGAGTTACGTTTAGGTACTATAATGAGGACTCTATGGAACACATCTACGACTTTACGGTGCCACTTTTTATCAAACAGCTCGGCGGTCTTCTAAATGTACTTGAAAAAGCGGAGCAATTTGCCAAGGAGAAAGGTATTACTGACGAAGAATTTCTTAAAACCGCGCTCTGGCCAGACATGTTTCCATTGGTAAAGCAGGTGCAAGTTGCAACCGACAACGCAAAGGGCGCCGCTGCACGCCTCGCTGGCATCGAGGTGCCCACGTATGAAGATAATGAACAGACTTTTGCAGAGCTTAAGAGCCGTATTCACAAGACGCTTGGTTTCCTGCACTCCATCGAACGCGATTCGTTTAAGGAAGCAGAAACACGCAAGATCCGCCTCACGTATTTCCCCGAAGGAAAGTATCTAAGTGGTCTCGACTACGCCCGAGAGTATGCGTTGCCAAACTTCTACTTCCATATAACGACCGCCTATGACATCGTGCGCCACCTAGGTGTTGCGATAGGTAAGTCAGACTACATAAACGGCTTGCCGTTTAACGAGGGTGAGGCAAATGATCTCTAAAGAAAAGAGAAATACATTTCTAGCACAAGGCGCGCTCCTTGCCGTTGCAGCAGCACTTATAGCGGCGTATCTTGTGTTCATGCCGAAACCTCTCACTCCTGTTGTTTTGCCCACAACCACGCTCTCCATAGGGAAGACAACCCTGCAGGTTGAACTTGCTACCACAGAAGACGAGCGCCAGAGAGGGCTCTCTGGCCGCTCCTCTTTAGGCGAGGGGCAGGGTATGTTTTTTGTCTTCGACACACCAGGGAATTGGGGTTTCTGGATGAAAGATATGTACTTTGCCATAGACATAATATGGGCAGACCAGGGCGGAACTATCGTTGCTATAGAACACAACGTCGAGCCTGCATCCTTCCCCAAAACTTTCTCACCGGATGCTCTAGCTTCGTATGTGCTTGAGGTGCCGGCAGGTTATGCAAAGAAAAAGGGTATTGCCATAGGGCAACAAATTGTGGTACAATAGCGAAAGCGTGCCTGAAGGCAGCTCTTCGATAGGTGTGGGGTTTACCCCGAGCTTGTCGAGGGGAGGAAAGTCCGAGCATTCGCGGCAGTAATGCCGCACAACGGTAGCAGGTAACCCCTGTCGATTGCTCTTAGCGGGCAATAGAGGTGCGAGCAGAGACGCCCCGACCGAAAGCGACGGGATTCCAGAGATGGAATAGTCTTCGTATAAGTTTAGGGTTTACCCTGAGCGAAGTCGAAGGGTGAAACGGCTAAATCCTTACTTGAATGCAAGGCCGTGTCCCGAGTAATCGGGAAGTGCCGCTCGAGCTAAACGGCGACGTTTGGCCCAGATAAATTGCCTTCTATAGAGCTTCGAAAGAAGTTCTAGGACAGAACTCGGCTTACAAGCACGCGCGCTGAATATGTAAACACCCCGCTTAACCGCGGGGTGTTTGCTTTATCCACACTCCTTTTCTTTTCTTCGCAACCGACTCTTTCTATACTAAGTGAGGCAGTTATTAAGTAATAACAGGGCAATAGTACCCTGTAATCATTATTGTTATGCATTCACGACTCATGTCGTGGTCGCGTTACGTGTATCTCGCAGGCATCGTGCTTGCGTTAGTGCTCGTAGTCCCGACCGCTTGGTTCCCGTTCCAGCTCGCTAAGATAGCAGCGTTCTCATTACTTCTCGCAGTTGCAGTTATATTGTTCGTGGTTGGAGGCGGCGCACGCGAGCTCGTTCGCGCGCACGGTTTTTATTGGGCGCTCCTTATAGGTGCGCTTCCTGTTTCGTACCTACTCTCATACTTGTTCTCAGTAGACAAGTCACTCGGATTTACTGGTGTTGGTATAGAAACCGACACCATAGTGTTCATACTGCTCGCCTCAATGGCGTTCCTATTCTCATTCGTGCAGTTTAGGACGCTCAGGCTCGTGCGCTTGCTCACCAGTGTAGTCTTTTGGGCACTTGCAGCAGCAGTTATCTTCCAGACCATCGTCATCATCTTCGGTCTCCCGTTCGACATCTTTACAGATCGCTCAGTTAACCTTATAGGTAAGTGGAATGACCTCGGCTTAGCAGCAGGCCTCCTCGGTGTACTCCTCTTGGTGCAGGCTGAGATGGGCCACACAACGGTAGTTAAGCGTTCTATCGTGGGTGTTGCAGTTGCACTTATAGCAATACTCCTCGGTGTCATCAACTTCGCCCTTGTGTGGGCATTTGTGCTTGCGGCTTCTATCGTGCTTGGCATCCTTAAGTTCCTCAACGTGCGTCGCATGCACGCACAGTCTCAGCCAGAAGGTGCTGCACCGGCTTCCGGAAATGCAATACTCAAGACTATTCCGTGGTTCTCGGTTGCTGGGATAGTAGTCTCGGCACTTTTCCTTCTCTTTGGTACTGGTCTTAACTCAGCCCTTACTAAAGTACTTCCAGTATCTTCGCTTGAAGTTCGTCCGTCACTTTCGTCAACACTTGACGTTATAAGCGGCGCGCGCGAAGGTTCGTTCGCTCGAGCTATTGTTGGTACCGGTCCTAATACATTCTCTCAGAGCTGGATAATGCACAAACCAGCTGAGGTTAACCAGTCGCTCTTCTGGAACCTCGACATCAATGTTGGTTTTTCAACCTTCTTCACTGCATTCGGTACGGTTGGCCTCATTGGTGTTATAGCGTGGCTCGTTCCGCTCCTTCTCGTGCTCTTTGGTTTGGTGCGCGTCGTGCGCCTCTCGGTCCTTTCTCGTGAGGAGAAGATTGCGGGTACTACCGTTGCGGTTGCAAGTATCTTCCTTATCGCAGCAGTCCTTCTCTACGTGCCAAGTGCTTCAATGATCCTTCTTGCATTTATTCTCTCCGGTGCTACGTTCGGTTTCCTCTGGAGGCAGGGTCAGGCAGGTACTGATGAAGTACAAGCGGAAGCTCCAGCAAAGGGTATTCGCCAGATAGCGTCACTCGGCATTATGGTCGGTCTCGTAGTTGTTGCCGTGGTTCTTACGTTCGTGGTTGATCGCCGCTTCTTCGCAGAGCTTAGTACGCAACACGCTCAGTATGTCATCAGCCAAGGCAACCTCGACCAAGGTATGGTTCTTATTGCAAAAGCACAAGGTATTGAGAAAGACCGCAACAATGTTCGTCTTGCGATAGATATCGGTAACCTTAAGCTTCAACAGATAGCACAGGACAATAAGACCGCTCCAGCAGAGCTTCAAAAGCAGTTCGCTGACGTGCTCACCAAGACGATCGATGCAGGAAAGATGGCAACCACCATGTATCCAGGTGACTACGGTCAGGCACTCTCTCTTGCTCGTGTCTACGACTTCTTGACCAGTCTCAAGATAGACGGTGCATACGAAAGTGCAAAGCAGTATTACACGCTTGCTCAGAAACTCAATACTAATAATCCGCAGATTCCGCTTGCACTCGCTCGTCTTGAGGCGGCAAAGGGTAATGTGCAGCCAGCACAGGAAGCTATCACCCGCGCGCTCACCCTTAAACCAAACTACACCGACGCTATTCTCTTTGTCGTGCAGCTCAATGTTGCTAATAACGACATTCCGAACGCGATCCGTGCAGCAACTGCAGCGGCGCAGACAGCTCCAGGCGTTGGTCCTATCTGGTTTGAGCTCGGTCTCCTCTACTACGCAGCAGGCGACACCAAGAATGCTGTTCCAGCACTTGAGCAGGCGATCAAGATAGTTCCAGACTACGCAAACGCAAAGTACTTCCTTGGTCTCTCGTACTACAACGAGAAGCGCCAAGTGGAGGCACTGAAGCAGTTTGAGGAGCTTGCAGCTTCAAATCCAGGAAGTGAAGAAGTGAAGTTGATCTTGAGCAACCTCCGTGAAGGTAGGGCGCCATTCACCTCGGCAGAGCCACCTATCACGAGTACGCCAGAAAAGCGTAAAACAGCTCCGCTTCCGTAAGATTCATAGTAAACTAGCAGAATGGTACGCAGCTTCTTAAATGCAATCGGGCGGGAAATCCGCGACATGCATGAGGCTGCGTACCTTCTTGCTATATTCGCCCTTGCTTCGCAGTTTCTAGCGCTTATACGCGACAGGTTGCTTGCTGCAGAGTTTGGTGCAGGGCATACACTCGATATCTACTACGCCGCATTCCGCATACCTGACTTTCTGTTTGCTACTGTTGCGTC
>CAYPJX010000054.1:0-2993 GCA_964411175.1 uncultured Candidatus Saccharibacteria bacterium
TTATAACATCGTCGAGATTCTGGTCCGAGGTTGGCGTGCCGTCTATAGCAAGAATTTGGTCGCCACCCACAAGGCCTGCCTTAAACGCCGGGCTGTCCGGCAACGTGCCTATGACCGTAACGACGCTGTCTATTATTTGTATGCCTGCGCCGATGCCCTCGAACTCGCCGTTCACCTGCTCTTTAAATGCGACTGCCTGTTCTTTAGGAATGAAAGTGGTGTATGGGTCGTTGTAGGAGCGAACCAAACCGTCGATAGCGCCGCGCACGCGCTCCTCTGACGTACTAGCAGCAACGGTGGTAGTGGAGCTTGGCACGAAGTTTCGCTCAAGGATATTCCACGTCTTCCAAAAATCACCGAAGTCGGTGGTAGGTGCCGAGTCGGTAAGTGCGGCAGAAAGGTCGCCCGAAGAGCGTGTGTTAAAGAGCCCAGCAGCTTGAGGCGGCTCTACTAACGTGGCAGAACCTTCGCGATAACCAAGACCGTACCCTAAGTAACCAACCCCAACAAGAAGGAGCGCCAGAGACGTGCCTCCAATGTAAACCGCATATTTTTTAAAGAATGGCGTAAAACGCATCACACTATTGTAGCGCATAAAAATTCTGCTTATACCCGTATGTTGCATAAAAGTTTTTTTGTTGTATTGTAGTGCTCAGACGTCTCTTATACCCTCATCAAACAAAGGAGTGTACGATGAGATTCGCACAATTCATGTCTGCCATCCTTCTTGTGGTAGGTGGTTTGGTGTGCACTGCACATCAGGCGACCGCCGCTGAACTCACCTGGCACTTCCAGAGTGACTATCCGTACAGCGTGGATGTCGAGCTGTACTCCCAGAGTCGCAACCATGTGTGGCCAGGCAACAATCGTGTTTGGACCCTCGACGACTACGACACCCACGGCATCTCTATCTCGTGTCAGTACAACGAGAAGATCTGCTACGGGGCGTGGTCTCGCGGCGATCCGGATACCTACTGGGGAGCGGGCCCTGATGGGCAGTACGCTTGTGAAGACTGTTGCGCACGGTGTGGCCGTGGAGACACTTCACTCAAACACCTCATACCCTGAGGTCGAGGTCTATTGCCCGGGCATCACGCCCGGGCTTTTACATACCATAGTCAATTCGAGTTCCTACTCCTCTCTACTTTTTTAAACCCTGTCTCTAAAGTAACTTGCAAAAAGAAACCGCCCGGGGTGAGCCGGGCGGCGAGGGAAACACAATCACATCACACGTTGTAGTACTCAGGCGGCGAGCGAAATCGCCGACGCCTTGAGCTTGCCGTCCACGACCGGCAGAGTGAGCACCATGGGCGATGCGGGGACACTCTCGCGGAGCATCTTGGCCGCACGCCGCCCGAGGAACTCTGGCACTCTGCACAGGTACGAAAGTCCGTCGCGGATAGCTTTGTCGCCAAAGAGCGGGCGGAGCACTTGCTCGGCGATGTACGTGGGAACTTCCCCGCTCGCCGAAATGCTCACCCTGCTCGTACTCACCATCTCGACCGAGATCGAGATGGTGACCAAACACGGAAGGTCTTCGCTCAGCACTGCCGCCAAGAACTTGATCCGCGCGAGAAGCGCGGCATGGGTCCTCGGCATCAGTGTCCCAACGATAGAGAACGACTCCTCGAAAGGTTCGAGAGAGTTCTTCTGTGCCGCCGAGACCTTCTTCGCCGCTTTCGCAACGAAGAACTGCTTGGCGGCAACCGCCGCAGTGTCGCCCTCTGTGGCCGACATGCGGCCGAAGGTCACCGCCTGGGGAATAGTCCGGAAAAGCGCCACCGTGTTGGCGGAGAGCTTTTCGATCTCCAGGATCGGGAAACGCTCGAGCTCAGTATCCGTCACCGGAAGCCGAGCACAGGCGCCGATGGCGAAGAAGTTGACGTCATCGTCGTAGTTGACCCGCCGAGCGACCGGCAGGCGACCGTCGTAGATGATCTCCCCTTCCTCCGCAGCACCGCCGAAGAGGCCGGGAAGTTCAGACTCGAAGCCCGTAGCGTTGACGACCACGTCGACACGCCGGGGATAGGAGGCGGTGATTTCAGCGTATAGCAGCCGAGTTTCACCTTCCTGCTCCGAGTTCCCCACCTTCTCGTCGATGACCCTGATCACCGACGGATAGTTGCGGTCCAGGAGTCGCGGCAGGAACGAGGCGATCTGCCCGTACCTCTGCCGCTCCACGATGGGAAAGGTTTCCTTGTAGACCATGCCTTCCGGCCTGAACCACCCGATCTCCCTGAGACGCTGCACCTGCCGAGGCGTCGCGACGTACCCGTCGAGACCAAGCAAGTGAGCGATACCCATCATGGCCGAGTCGCCGCCGCCGACGAACGCAACGCGTTCGCCGAGCGTCGAAGGGTCGGGGTGTGCCAGGAATTCCTGCACGGACATGGCTTTCGCCTTGCCGCGCAGTTTCCGGGGTTTGCCGAGCCCGAGAGCGAAGGTTCCCCGCCGCGGGTTCAGCACCTTGACCCTGTCCTGCGTGAGGCTCCGGATCGTCACACTGAGTGTCAGCGTGCCGTCGTCGTTGTAGTCGGAGTCAGCGTCGTCGACTTCAGCAGTGACCGTCGGGCCGGCTGCGATCGCATTGAGTGCGGTCACCGCTGCCATGACGGCACTGGAGTTGTAGCCCCACGACGTGTTGATGTCGCTTGGGCTCACGAGCACCGGGCCGAGGTCGTCGAGCGCCGAGCTTGTTGCCGGACCACCGACCACGCCGGGGCCGACAGGCCGCGAGCGATGGTTGACGGGAAACTGGCCCCACGAGAAGGAGCCGCCGGGCAACGAGTTGCTGACGATGAATGCCGAGAAGTCGCCCGACTCGATGAGCGAATGCGCGAACGCAATGCCCACCGGACCGTTGCCTACCACGAGCTGCCCGACGCGAACGTCGAGTTGCTCGAGGCTCCAGAACCGCTCAGTCCATTCAGTCTGAGCGAGCTCAGCGGCGAGCCGCGTAATGATGCAGCCCTCCGTGGTCGAAAGCAGGCTCG
>CAYPJX010000054.1:3003-5188 GCA_964411175.1 uncultured Candidatus Saccharibacteria bacterium
AACGAGACATGCTTACGGTAGGTCAGCCCGAGGGCGTTGAACGCCTCGTCGTTGAGGCCGGCCTCCTCGACATCTCGCGCCGCAAAGTACGGAGCGAGGCGCAGCAGGGTTCGGCCGGCACGGGTCGACATCACGTTCTTCATCCTCGCGTTGAGCGCCTTGGGGTGCGAGGGGTATGCCAAGGCTGTCGGAGGCGCACTAGGCACCGCCGAGAAACCTGGCGTACGACCTTCGAGCGAGTCGAAGACGGCGCCGAAGATGCTCTGCACTTCACTTCTGCCGATCCAGTCGACAGTATTACTCGGAAGACGGCTGATCTCCTGGACCAGACCTTCAAAGGCGCGCAGTGCGCTGGCCACCCCCTGAGAGGGGTCGCGGACAGCATTGGCGATTTCGCCGACTCGACCAAGAAGCTCCAAAGTAAATCTCCTATCGGTTGCTGGGACGTTTGGTTTGTGATGTATTGCCAAGGTACATTGGCCGTTGTATATTATATTATATTTATACAGTTTTGTAAAGGGCTCTAATACCCTTATAAATAAGGCTAAAAGCAGGAAAAAGGCCGGTCAACAAGGCAATTTTATAAAAAGAAACGACCCGCCGAAGCGGGTCTGTAGTTAGAAGCTGAGTGTCTATTCAGCCAGCAGATGATTGGGTGGCGCGTGTCGTTCACACAACGCAACTGCCCCGCCTGCGGTCGGAGCGACATACTCTGCAATGTCGCCGCAGTAAATAGGGCCACTTTGAATGTCGTGACTCGTCTGACGACAGCAACGAAGAATCTCTGTCGAGCCTGTACGGCGGAAGTGCAGCGTATTTAGGTCGACACGCTTGCCGCCGGGGATAAAGTCGGGTTTCCGAATCCTGCGTGCGTCTTCTTTGGTCATCTGCACTTTACCTTGCAGACGTCTCAATAGTCCTTGCAACATAACCACTCTCCTGTGAACAAAGCTGTGAGGAATTTATAATGAGTTTATATATACGTCAAATTCGTGCATCCAAGGCTAAAAAGACGAGCGCTAATTTCAATTTTTAAAAATGTATAACTCCCGTAAGGAAAAGAACTAGACCCACAATACCGCACACGAGGAGTAGTGTCGTAGGAACGACAATCAAAAATGTTTTCAACATAAATGACTGTGCTTTTTTGAAATTGTAGTCAACCAGTTCCTTTTGAGCCTCCAGGCTGAGCATGCTTTGTGGGCTCACAATTTTTTCTTCTGGTGATTTTTCTGCCATAGCTACAGTGTAACACTAGTTAAAATTAAAAAGAAAAACCGCCTAACAGATAGTTCCGTTAGGCGATTAAAGTGTGGGTAGGCGATGATTATCAACCGCTATCTTGAGGCTCGGGACAGGGTAGGCCCAATGGCCGAGCTTGTCGTCTATGGGTGGGTGCACTGCGTACATCGGGATATGTGATGCCCATGCCGCCCCCATTTCCATCGCGACCGAATTTCCGAGATATCCGCCTGGGCATACCAAGACAACGAAGTCAGACTTAGCAATGGCAGCAATATGCCTGTCCTCAACAGCTTTGATAGACACGTTACGAAAGTTGCGGTCGCTGTCGAGAAGCAGAAAGCCCGGAGCAAGTGCTTTGTCTACTTTTACGGGTCGCTGCGGCGAAAGCACGATAGCGCCATGATCGAATAGCTCCTCTACAGTAAGCTTAATTTCTGCTAGGTGCTTGTTGAAGCTCCCGCACACGGTAACTAGTGGGCGCTTAGATAGACGCGTAGGCGTTGGCAAAATAAGCACGACATTTCTCCTTACGTACATCTGCGTGCAGGGTACTACAAAACGTTGGATCGATCACGCTAAAAGAAATAGTCGGTGGTGGAGTGCTAATCGCGCAGATCGTAGGTGACGAGGCCGCGTTCGTTCTTGAACGCGAGTGCCACTTCAGGCGACAGATGAAGGTCGGCGGCCGTGAGCTTGTAGGCGAGGATCGTCTCGTCGAGATGGCCTTCCTGCGGACGGTTGCCCGTTTGGAACGCGATTTCCATCGCCGTTTGGCCGGCGATGAAACTGCGATCAACGCTGGTAGTAGCGGCGTTGACCAGTTGCACTGCGCCGCCGCCTGCCAAAAGGCCAACGAGGGCTGAAACCCCCGCAATAAAAAGAACTTTGGTATTCATCTTCGGTACCTCCTGTTGAACCGAGGAGCAAATAAATACATTTG
>CAYPJX010000055.1:0-4995 GCA_964411175.1 uncultured Candidatus Saccharibacteria bacterium
CTGTGCATTTGCACAGCCGCGAGCCAGGGTCGTGCGGCAAAATTGCGACGGCAATGACCACCAGATGCGAGGGCCTGCTACTCCTTCGTTGGTATTTTAAATGTAAACAAAGTGGTCACCATAAACCCTGCAGTTGCTACAAAAACTCCCACAATAGAGCGCGCTATATAAATGGCGTCTATACCAAAGAAGTGCCATGTATGGATGAGCCCGTGGAGCAGTGTCGTTGCCACCACGGTAAACCATAGCCATATAAAAGCGATTCCGAAGTACAGGGGGATAGCCTGCGCATGATTGCGCTGCGCATTTTTATATACAAACAAATAGTTCATCGCGTAGTTAAAGAGTGAAGCCAATATAAAGCCGAGCGCCACTGCATGGGGGATAGTGAGATGTAGTTTGTGCAGGGCAAAGTAAATAACCGCAATGTCGATGAGGTAGGTGGGTGCACCTATGAGAAGTGAGATCATAAAGCCCCAAAAACTCTCTTTATTCCAGCCAAAGTGCTGCATTTGCATACACAGTAGTGTACACTACCGCACAGGTATCTTTTGTTATTTAGGTGGGCGTGTGGCGGAACTGGTATACGCGTACGTCTCAGAAGCGTATCCCGTAAGGGTTGGGAGTTCGAGTCTCCCCACGCCCACCTAGGTCGCAATCTTTTGATGCAAGGAACGCCCTATGTCTACAAAGGGTAAAAGTAGTATAGTTGGTAGCGTTATGATTGGCTTTTTTGACTCCGGCTCCGGTGGCCTCTCGGTACTCTCCCAGTTTAGGAGGCTGTCGCCCCAGGCAGATGTGGTCTACTTTGGCGACATACAAAACGCTCCCTATGGTGAGCGTACTGCGGCTGAGCTCGAGTCGCTTACTATTCTTGGTATTGATGTGCTCCGTAAACGCGGCGCGACGGCAGTAGTAAGCGCGTGTAATAGTGTCTCGCCCTCCATTCTTGCCGGGGCATCGGGAGAACTCCCGTTTGTTGAGATGACCACACCGACTGCCACCTATATGCAGCAGTGGAAGGGGAAGTCTTTTTTACTACTCGCCACTCCTGCAACGGTCGAGTCGGGCATTTACGAACGAGCACTTGAGGGTGTGGTGACCCTCGCCGAGCTTCCTGTTCCGGGGCTCGCAGGAGCTATTGAATTTGGCGAAAGCGATGAAAAGATTGCAGCTATTTTGAAAAAGGCTTTTGAAGGACATATGAGTAAATACGACGGTGTAATACTTGGTTGCACACACTACCCGTTGGTACTTTCGGCGCTGACCCCTGTTATTAAAGAGTGCGCAGGCACTGACCTCATTATTGACCCCGGTTTGCCAGTTGCAGAAGACGCAGCGCGTGCGTTTGAAGCTCATAACAACGGCACGCTCGTTTTTCTTATTTCTAAAGAGAATGCCGCATTCCGCGCACGCGTGGCGTCACTTTTTCCCGAAGGGAGTTACACCGTTGAACTTGTATGAAAAACTACGGAGCGTACTTTAAAGGAAAAAAGATAACCGTCATGGGGCTCGGGCTGCTTGGTCGCGGCCTAGGAGACATTCGCTTTCTTGCGGAGTGCGGTGCTCATCTCACCGTCACCGACCTAAAGTCTACCGACGAGCTCGCGTCTTCGCTGGCGATGCTTAAGGATGTTCGCGGCATCACTTACCACCTGGGTGGCCACGATATGGATGACTTCAAGCATGCAGACTTAGTACTTAAAGCAGCTGGTGTGCCGCGTAATTCGCCGTACATAGTGCATGCACAAAAACACGGTATTCCGGTGCGCATGAGTGCCGACCTCTTTGCAGAATTTTCTGAAGTGCCTGTTATTGGTGTTACTGGCACACGGGGAAAGTCCACTACCTCACACCTTATCGCACATATATTAAAAACAGCAGGGGTAAAAGTTTTTTTGGGTGGCAATGTGCGCGGTGTCTCAACGTTGGCGCACTTGGGTGAAGTTACAGCAGATACGGTCGCGGTGCTCGAGCTCGACTCATGGCAGCTTCAGGGTTTTGGCGATGCGCGCATGAGCCCGCATATTGCGGTGTTTACTACCTTTATGCCCGACCACATGAACTATTACCAAAACAGCATGCCAGACTACTTTAGAGACAAGGCGAATATTTTCTTACATCAAAAACCCGACGACACGTTTATAGTTGGAGAGTCTGTACTTCCATACCTAGAAGAGTTTGGTTACCGTGCCAAAGTTGCCGCACACACGGTTGTGGCAAAACCAGTTGCCAAAACATGGCCTATGCAGATACCTGGGGAGCATAACAGGCTCGATGCGGGGTTGGCTGCGGCCGCTGCGGCTGCGTACGGCATAGACAAGAACATTATTAAAGAGGCGATAGCCACGTTCCCTGGAGTACCCGGGAGGCTTGAGTTCCTTCGCAAAGTTCGCGGCATTAAGATATATAACGACACTACGGCAACGGTACCAGATGCTACGGTTGCGGCACTCCGCGCACTCGGAGATAAAAAGAAGAAAAACATAGTGCTTATCATGGGAGGTGCAGACAAAATGCTCGACATGTCTCAACTACTTTCTGAGATCCCTCAGTACACTAAAGCAGTGCTGCTCTTAACGGGCACGGGTACACAGCGGGTCATGTCTGACATACCCGGGGCCCACGTTTTTGTCTCGCTTAAAGAGGCAGTAGATGCGGCGATGGCGCAGGCTGAAGCGGGTGATGTGGTGGTTTTGAGCCCTGCGTTTGCTTCGTTTGGTATGTTTAAAAATGAGTACGATAGGGGAGACCAATTTGTAGCCCTGGTCGCTCAACTTCAATAATTCCTATGGCAAAACACATATATATAGTAGGTATCGGGGGTATAGGGCTCTCTGCGCTCGCGCAACTCTATAAGTCGCAAGGTGCTGAAGTGTCGGGCTCAGACCGTGGCGACTCTCCAACAACCGAGATGCTCCGCTCAAAAGGTATCACAGTATATATAGGCCACGATGCTGCACATATTCCCGATACTACCGACCTGTTGGTGTATAGCGATGCAGTGCCTTCCCACAACCCTGAACGCGCGCATGCGCGCGACCTCAACATTCCGCAGATGAGCTACTTCGAGGCGCTTGGAAAGATTGCTAATGAAAAGAAGGTGATTGCTATCTCTGGTGCACATGGTAAAACCACCACCACCGCAATGCTTATTGATGTACTTGAAGATGCGGGGCTCGACCCGATGGGAGTGGTTGGCTCATTACGCTCAAAAACACACACTAACTTTCGTGAAGGAAAGGGGGAGTACTTTGTGGTGGAGGCAGACGAATATTTGCGCCATTTCCTCAACTTTAGTCCGACCATACTGGTAATAACCAACATCGACGAAGACCATCTCGACTACTACCGTGACCTTGCTGATATACAGTCGGCGTTTAGAACTCTTGCGCAGAAGGTTCCTCAGGAGGGTATTGTTGTATGCAACCCAAACGACCCTAAGGTAGCCCCTGTTATTGAAGGTCTAGGGTGTAAGGTTATCGACTACACCAAGTACCTTGCAGAGCCTATAGAGCTTCGCGTACTTCCGTTTAACGCCGTTAATGCTGCGGCGGCACTTGGTGCAGCTCTAGCAGCGGGTGTAGCGCAAGAGCGGGCACGGGTCTCGCTCGCTTCTTTTGCGGGCACCTGGAGAAGGTTTGAGTATAAAGGAGAGACAAGTAGTGGCGCACTTCTCTACGACGACTACGGCCATCACCCGACTGAAATAAAAGCAACGCTCACGAGCGTAAAGAAGCAGTTCCCAGACAAGACACTGGTGGTAGCGTTCCACCCGCACCTTTTTAGCCGTACCAAAAAGCTCTTCACTGAGTTTGTTGAGGCGTTTGATGCTGCCGACCGTATCTACATAGCGCCTATTTTTGCCGCACGTGAAGCGCCCGACCCTTCTATATCGAGCCCGATGCTTGCCGAAGCAATATGTGCGCGTGGCCGCGACGCCCAGGCCCTCTCCTCGCTGACTGAAGTTACTGAAGTTGTGCGTAGTGCTCAAAAGGGCGAGATATTTATCACCATGGGTGCGGGAGACATATATAAAGCAGGGGAAGCAGCACTTTCCTGAAACCTTTAGTTCCTGTAGTAGTTAGAAAGGTAAAGCGCCCGCGGGTAAACACCGCGGGCGCGCCAATTTCGTAGGTGTGTGCATATCTGTAGACATGTCGCAATCCACACACCAAACATTCGTATGCCTTTGGTGGGTTACTATAAGAGGGAATATGCGCATAAAAAATTTCTCCTGGGTGTCTTTTTTTATTGGTGGTGTGTGTGGCGTGTTGCTTGGCGCTTTGACGCTGGGTCTTGTGGTGAACTATCTCATACAAAAAGCAATCTCAAACGACCCGGCAACAGGGGTATTTTTAGGGCAGGCGGTAGAGCAGGTGCGTGAGGGTTTTGCAATTGTAGGGGCAGAAAAGCAAGCAACTAAAGTGTACGGGAATGTGGTTTCTATTGGGAACGGTGTACTCATTTTACGGGTTCAGCGTAACCAAGGACAGGTCGACTACATGTTTACCTTTACTGACCAGACTAAAATAGTTTCGTTGGCGCAAGATGCTGTCTCTACAGAAATACCGCTTTCAAGCGATGCAATAGAGGTCGGCACAGGACTCAATGTTTTCACTAACGAACCAATTGGTTCTGTTGAAAATCAACATGCGGTCAAGATCATCCAAATATAATTCCTTTCTTGTGCGTATGAAAAAAAAGGTTATTAGGCCTGTACCTGTCGTACTATTTTTTATTTTTCTGGCTGGTATTACCGGTTTTTCCTATGTTACAAAAAACAAACAAGCTGATGCTGCGGCCTCAAATATACTAGGCTTACAGCTTAGAGATGATAACTGCGGTGGTTCTCAAGGTTCGGCGCGTTACACCACCAGTGTGGGCACTTGGACACCTTGGGCAGGTGACTCCGACGACTATGACCCAGACGGTATAACAGTATATCTGGGTTCAACGGTGCCGTCAGACCTGGATATTCGCCTTGGTATACAA
>CAYPJX010000056.1:0-4977 GCA_964411175.1 uncultured Candidatus Saccharibacteria bacterium
GCACATGCCGGCTATTTTCCTGTTGAAGAAACCTTAACACTGCGCAAGTTCGGCTCAAGGCTCCAGGGCCACCCAGAGCGAGAGCGCTTGCCTGGTGTTGAGTCGACTTCGGGGCCCTTGGGCTCGGGGCTTGGCCAGGCAGCGGGCTATGCCTACGCGGCGCGCATGGATGGCAAGAAGTTTCATGTATATGCAGCGCTCAGCGACGGCGAGCATGACGCAGGAAATATATGGGAGTCGATTATGTTTGCAGGCGCAAACAAGCTCTCCAACCTCACCGCAATAATCGACCGCAACAACATACAGATAAACGGCATGACCGAAAACATCATGCCGCTTGAGAGTTTGCGTGCTAAGTACGAGGCGTTTAACTGGCATGTCATCGAGATAGACGGCCACAACATAGAAGCGTTTTGCGATGCGGTAGACGAAGCAAAAGCGATTTATGAAAAGCCTACCGTTATCATTGCGCACACTATCCCTGGTAAAGGCATTAAAGAAATAGAGTTTGACTACAACTGGCACGGCAGGCCTCCTTCAAAGGAGGAAGCAGCAAAATTTCTAGCAGAACTCCGTACTTTAAAGGGTAAAATAAAGAGTGAACATGAATAGCGTATATGCTTAACTCATCTCTCAAACTGCTTCCGGACCTGCTTAAGAGCACAAATGCGACGCCTGCCATGGGTGCGACACGCGACGGCTTTGGCCAAGCGCTACTCGAACTTGGCGACTCTACCCCAGAGGTGGTGGTCCTCTGTGCAGACTTGGCCGAGAGTACGCGCGTCTTGGAGTTTAAAAAACATTTTCCCAACCGCTATGTTGAGCTGGGTGTAGCCGAGCAAAACTTAGCAACCGTTGCTTCTGGCATGGCCAATTATGGCAAAATACCGTTCATTACCTCCTACGCGTCGTTCTCTCCGGGCCGCAACAACGAGCAGATACGCACCACTATTTCGCTCAACAATGTGCCGGTTAAGGTGTGTGGTATGCACGCGGGAGTCTCGGTAGGCCCCGACGGTGCAACTCACCAAGCGCTCGAGGACATGGCACTTATGCGTGTACAGCCTAATATGACGGTTGTCTCACCGTGCGACGCTGAAGAGGCACGTAAGGCAACACTTGCCGCTGCAAAGCACCCGGGGCCGGTCTACCTGCGCTTCGCGCGAGAAAAGACCCCGGTTATGACCACTATGGAGACTCCCTTTGTGCTTGGTAAAGCAAATCTTATGTGGAGCTCACGTGCACCTAAAGTAACTCTTATAGCAACCGGTCCGCTTGTCTTTAGCGCACTTGAAGCAGCTAAAAAACTTGAAGGCGAAGTTGAGGTTGAGGTTATCAACGTACACACCATAAAGCCGCTCGACCGCGAAACCATACTTGCCTCTGTTAAGAAAACAAACGCTGTGGTTACGGTAGAGGAGCATCAAGTGGCAGGTGGCTTAGGGAGCGCCGTTGCAGAGTTTCTTGCTGAAGAATACCCTACACGTATGCGCATGGTGGGCGTACGCGACCTCTTTGGACAGTCGGGCAACCCCGCCGAACTCATGAAGCACTATGGCATGGATACACAGGCGATACTCACTGCGGTTAAAAAATTGTCTGCACAAGGGGTATAATAAAGCTATGTTTGAGAATTTTGTTCCCATAAAGAAGTCACTCTACCTAGAGCGAGTTAACACGCTTCTCGGCTCTGCGTTTTTGGCAACGTTTGCGCTCTGGGCAGCTATGTTTATATGGAACGTTACTTCCGGGAGTAACCCGCTCGACGACGCTATCGCTTCCGCTGTTGCACAGGCACAGGCATATAACAACTAAACAATACAAAATCACCGGCAGCTGAAGCGCCGGTGATTTTGTATTTATAGCTGTATGCGTTGTAGCGTTTCTTCAACGAGCACCTCTGGAGTATGTGAAGCATCAAGAAACAAAAAAGGAACCCTCGAGCTTTTTGCGAGTTTTCTCCAGCGCTCAAGCTCTGGCTCAAAGCGTACCAAAGAAGACTCGCCGCGGCTTCCGAGCCTGCGTAGGCGCTCACGCTCGTCGTCGAGGTCGAGGTACACCGAGAAGAAACGGTCTGAAAGCCCTGCTTCATGTGCTTTTTCTAAAAACAACTCTGCGGCCGGGATGAAGAGTCCGGCAAGGTATATGGTGTCCGAGCGCAGGGCTTCAAAAAAAAGCTCCTTCTTTGTGCCGTAACGGTTGCCATACTCTTTACCAAACACGCTTAAAAATGCTCCCGACTCTGCGAGTTCTATAAACGACTCAACAGAAATGTGTTCATACTCAGACGCGTTTTTCCAGGTGAGGTCCGTGTCGCGCTTTGCGCGCGTGGTGGTGCTGGTAAGCAGTGCGCTTTCGGGGACCTTCTCAAGAAAGGTCTTCATAAAGGTTGACTTGCCAATGCCGCTTGGAGCAGTAACGGAGAGGATAGACATACGATGCGATTATAACTAGCTGGTTAAACGAGCGGTGCTATCTCGTAGGGTGCGGGCGGGTTTTTAAGCTGCTTCTCGAGCTCGGGGCGGGAGAGCAGGCCTGCTTGTGCACCAATTTTTTGGAGTACTGAAGAAGCGTTCACGGGCCCCCACACTAAAGCTTCTTTGAAGGGGAGTCCAAGTGCAAGCGCAGCGACCGTGGTTGAGGCAAGTGCATCGCCTGCACCGGTTATTTCAAATGGCGCACGCGGGTCCGGGTAGCGCGGTATGTGCCACATAGTTTTTTTGTCTTCCTCAATTGCATAAGAGCCACGTTTGTCGTCGGTGATGATAACGGTTTTAGGTCCTAATGCCTGGATTTTTTGTAGCAATTCTTTAAGGTCGCTCCCTGCAGGTAGGGTAAGGATGCGCTCTGCTTCTTCTTTGTTACAAAAGAAGATGTCGGTGCGCTGATATATCTCCTTAAGTTCTCCAATACCAAGCTTCATTTGGAAAGTGCCTGGCTGGAAGGCAAGTTTCGACTCAGGGTGTTTTTTAAGCCACTGCGCTATTTCTTTGTGGTAGGGGCCTGAATTTGCCGCAAGAGATGAGAGGTACACCCACTTCGGACTCTTGGTAAGAGTAGGAGTTGTGTAGGAAAAATCTTCGTGCTTCACCAGTATGGTGCGGTTGTCTTCATACCACAGTACATAGTGATAGTTGGTCTGTTTGCCTGGCTCGGTAACCATATATTGCGTACTAACGTTTTCTTTCTTGAGCACCTCCAAACATTGGCGGCCGTACTCGTCTTCGCCGACGTAGGCGCGCAGCGCCACCTTAAGCCCAAGCCGCGCAGCCGAAACTGCCGCATTTGCGGAGTTGCCCACCGCCGCGCACATAGTGGCCGACTCGTAGGGGATCTTGTCGCCCCAGCGCATACATATCTCGCAGTCTTCTGCATTTATTTTGCAGTGCACACTTGCGTCTTTGAGCCGTATAAAAGGCTCTGTCACAATGTCTCCTATAGCCAGAAAGTCGATCGATTCCGAACCTCCTCCAAAGATATTCTTAAACATGAGCAAATTATACTATGGTATTATTTTGCCATGACGCTCAGAGAAACCGTTGCACAGTACAAGACAGCAGGGAAAGCAATTGCTCATTTTAATTTTTCAGATTCTAACCAGCTGAAGGCGATAGCTGAAGCCTCAAAGGCGACTGGCTTACCTATTATTGCAGGCCTCTCGGAGGGCGAGCGCGAGTATTTTCCGCTTTCACATGCGCGGGCGATAATCGACCAGTATCGAAGACAGGGTGTGGAGGTCTTTCTCAATGCAGACCACACGTATGGGCTCGAGAAAGTACGTGAGGCTATAGCAGATGGTGTCGACTCAGTGGTGGTAGATGGTGCCAAGTTGTCGTTTGAGGAAAATATGCAGCTCGTGAAGGAGAGTGTGGCTCTAGCGCGCGCAAGCGGCCGCGACGTTATTGTCGAGGCAGAGCTCGGCTACATTGGCCAGTCTTCTAAAATGCTCGACTCACTTCCTGAAGGGGTGACGCTTGAAAACCTTACTACGGTTGAGGAAGCAACACGATTCATCTCTGGTACAGGCATAGACTGCTTTGCTCCGGCAA
Organism: uncultured Candidatus Saccharibacteria bacterium; assembly: GCA_964411175.1. GTDB lineage: Bacteria > Patescibacteriota > Minisyncoccia > Phycocordibacterales > SBAW01 > GWA1-54-10. The sequence goes on from CAYPJX010000056.1 coordinate 4,050, forward strand.
TAGGCAATATCCACGGCATTCTTAAAAACGCCCCCGAACCTAAGCTGCATGCCGACCGCGTGAAGGAAATAGCCGCAGCAACTGGCCTCCCACTCGTGCTCCATGGTGCCTCAGGGAACTCTGAAGCAGAAATAGTGGAGTGCATTACTGCAGGTATTGCGGTGGTACACATCAATACTGAGTTGCGGGTTCTTTACCGCAATACACTCCAGAAGGTCATGGCAGAAAAGCCCGACGAAGTGGCACCTTACAAGTTTCTCTCGCCGGTGGTCGAGCAAATGCGCATATATATAGAGGGGAAGCTTAAAGTCTTCGCCAAGGCAGCCTAGCTGTTGCCTTTTCTAGGTAAATACGGTACATTGTGCCTTACGTATGGAATTGGCAGTAGAAAAGCGCGATAGTAAAGTTGCTCCGAAAACCCTCCGAAACAAGGGCATTTTGCCGGCTGTCGTATATGGCCGCAAAGAGGAGTCGACTCCTATTTCTGTAGATGCAAAGACCTTCGAGAAGATCTTCCACAAGGCAGGCGAGTCTACGGTTATTACTCTCCAGGGTCTCGGCGAAGAGAAGGATGCGCTCATTCATGAGGTGGTCTTTCACCCGGTAACCGGCCGTGTACTCCACGCAGACTTCTATGCTATCGAGAAGGGTCAGAAGGTTACTGTTTCAGTACCTATAGAGTTCGTTGGCGAATCTCCTGCAGTTAAGGAAAAGGGCGGCATTCTCGTTAAGGTTATGCACGAGCTCGAGATAGAGGTGCTTCCAAAGGAGCTCCCGCACGCTATTCATATAGACGTTTCAACCCTCATAAACCTCGAGGACAAGATCACCGTTAAAGATATCAAGCTTCCGGAGAGCGCTACGCCGACCGACGAGGCAGATGAGGTGGTGGTAATGGCAACCGAGGCTCAGGAAGAGGTTGAGCAAG
>CAYPJX010000057.1:0-4916 GCA_964411175.1 uncultured Candidatus Saccharibacteria bacterium
AGAAAAAGCACGCCTCGGTGTGCCAATGTTGCTTCTCCTGGTCGAGGGTTTGCTCCGCCGCCAACGATAGATACATACGAAGCAGTGTGGTGTGGCGAGCGTATGGGCGGCATGGTCATGAGTTCATCTTTAAGCACCCCTGCAACCGAGTGTATACCGTTTACCTCGAGCATTTCGTCAAAAGAAAGTGGTGGCAGTATAGAAGCTAGGGCTCGGGCGAGCATGGTTTTTCCAGTGCCGGGCGGTCCTGAAAGGCCTACATTGTGGCCGCCTGCTGCGGCAATAATAGCTGCACGCTTTGCGGACTCTTGTCCGCGAATATCTTCGAATGCAAACTGTGTTTCAATATTTTTTGATGAAAGTATGGTCTGAGGCGCGGGTTCAATTTTTTGTACCTCGGTCTGCTTCGTGTTGCCTTGCACCCTCTTTATGTTTATGTGGTGTATTACTTGCTTAAGAGTTTCAGCACCAAACACGGTAATACCTGGCACAAGAGCTGCCTCACGCTCGTTTTCTTTAGGGGCAAAAACAGCTGTCTTTCCCTGCCGCTTTGCTTCAGCTACAAGCGGCAGTATGCCGCGTACCGGGCGAAGTTTACCGTCGAGTGAGAGTTCCCCAACAAAAAGATACGGCTCAGGGTCGAAGCGTATGTCGTCGGCCGCAAGGAGATACGAGAGTGCTATAGGAAGGTCGAACATAGGCCCCTCCTTTTTAAGGTCGGCAGGTGCAAGAGAAATGACGATTTTTTGATTGCGCTGTTTTGGAGACTCAAACCCTGCGTGTTTTATAGCTGCTGCTACGCGGTCGCGTGACTCCTCTACAGCTTTGTCAGGGAGACCTACGAGCGTAAAGGCATGTAATCCGCGAGAAAGGTCCGTCTCAACCGAGACGATGGTGGGAGTCAGCAGAGAAGTTTGAGCACCAAACACCCGTGCATACTGCATGCGCCCCATCCTACGCGCGAAACGGATCGGCGCAACTTGCGCTTTTTATAAAATGTTATGCGAGTGAGGAGTCCTGCTCCATGTGCGAGGTGCAGGTACGTGCAGCGGGATTTGCCTCAAGACGCGCCTCTTCGATAGGTGCGTGGCACACTTCGCAGGTGCCATAGTTGCCGTCCTCTATTTTTTCAAGTGCACGCTGTATGGCGTTGTAGCGTACTTCGAGTGTGTCGCTTATCGCGCGGTTTTCCTCGTACTCTTCCATCTTGTCGGCTGCCTCATTTGCATCTGCTGCAGCACTCATGACATCCATACTGGTCTCCTTCCCTTCCCAATCGCTTGGGTTTGCAGGGTTTTGTACCCCAACACTTGTAAGTTCAGTCTCTACAGCTTTACGCTCTTCTTCCAAACGGTTTTTAAAAGAAATGATTTTCTGCTCATTCATAGTGCTCAGTATACTCCTTTTTATTTTTTTGGAACAAACACACTGCGGCGGCCAATGATCTCACTCAGTGTGTTGTTATTTGTTGTTATTACCACCGTATTCCGGTCGACAAAACTCCACAGAAGCAATATATCGCCCGCCTCATTGAGGATAACTCGTGCGTCGTGATTTGCAACGATTTTGTCTCTAAAAGGAGTTCCGCGTAGAGAGATGGTTGGTGTACTGCTCGCATTTTCTGTCGCTATACGTGGCCGTGGCGTTCTGCTAAACAAAGGAGTGAGTTCCTGTTGCATGGTGCGTTCCCACTCCAGCATTCCTGAAAATGCCTGTTCGTATGACTCTACTCGCAGAATAAGAAATTCTTGATTGCCATCAAATACGTGTGTACCCAAGAGATATTGAGAAGGACTGATTGTTCTCAGTAGTTCTTCAGGAATACCTGGAGCGATAACGGAAAGCAGTGTCTGTGAAGATATAGGAGGTGGAATTTCGTCTTTAGTAACACTGGTAGTTGCGAGACCTACATACATCCTGCCCATAAGTCCAACAGAGAGTGCAATTCTTTGTCGTATTGTGTCTAGGTTAGATATAAGTGTTTCACGATTAAGTTGTTCTGGCGTCACCACGAGTATATCTGTGCTATCTACCGCTATAAATGGAGCCGGGGCGCTTTCGGCTATGGTGACCGACGGTGTTGGGCGCAAAAAGGCATAACTCACGATACCAATTGCAGTTAAGACAAGTAGTACACCTGTTGCAATGACGGTTACTTTTGACACAAGAGACCAGTCTGTTTTTTTCTGCGGTATCTGAGGTGTTGTGTCTCCTCCACCTCGCGACATGCGCTCAGCTTCAGCGGCTGCGATAGAGACAGCCGAGAGGTTTTTCTGTGAAATAACGGTCTCCATGTCGCTTTGGTACGTTTCAAGCGGCTGTATGAGCGGTTTGTCTACCGGGCCGACTGGTTCTGGTGTAGGAGCGATTGGTTCTGGGGCTGGAGTTTTAGGAAGCTCTGCTGTTTGCTCTTGTTCAAGCAAAACACCCGCGTTTTGGCGCTCGGCGCTTGCGGGTGTCCTGACTTCCTTTTGGGGAAGCAAAATGTCGTCTAAATTAATTTCGTTTTTCTCGGGAGGTTGGTCCATTGCCAGCTGACGGAACGAGCCCTTTGCGCGTTGCAAATTCAGGGTCGGCCGCTTTGATAGATAGGTTGATGCGGCCTTTCTCGTCTATCTCTTTTATCATAACCCGGACTTTCTCTCCGACCGTTACTGCCTGTGCAATTTTTTCTATACGGAAGGGCGCCACTTCTGAGACATGCACCAAACCCTCTGCGTCTTTGCCTGGGCCGATGCGCACAAATGCACCGAAGTCCATGAGGCGCGTCACCTCCCCTTCGTAGAGCTCACCTGGCTTATATTCTTTAACGATTGCTTCTATCATTGTCTTTGCCTTCTGTGCCGTACCATTCTTTCCGGTAATAAATACCGAGCCGTCGTCTTCAATGGTTATATCTTCAACACCGGAAGTATCTTTGATTCCATTTATAGTCTTTCCTCCACCACCGATCACGAGACCAATTTGGTCTGGTTTTACTTTCATAGTGATGATCTCCGGAGCGCGCGGGCTTATGCTTGCACGAGGTGCTGCGATCTCCTTTTCGATAACGTCTAGTATCTCAAAGCGCGCTTTTTTAGCTGCGCCAAGTGCTTCCACCAATACTGGTACCGGAATTCCATCAAGCTTAATATCGAGCTGTATACCGGTAACGCCGTTTTTAGTGCCTGCAACTTTAAAGTCCATGCCGCCATACTCGTCTTCAGGTCCTTGGATGTCGGTCATCACCTTGTACGTTCCTCCGTGTGACATTACGCCCATCGCAATACCAGCAACTGGTGCTTTGATAGGTACACCACCGTCCATGAGTGCAAGAGTAGATGCGCACACTGAACCCATAGAGGTAGAACCGTTTGATGCTAGGCACTCCGATACAACACGAATGGTGTAGGGGAATGTCTCTTTATCAGGGATAACTGCCGCAAGTGACTTTTCGGCAAGTGCGCCGTGGCCTACCGCGCGGCGGTTGATGCCGCCCATGCGTCCGGTCTCGCCTGCTGAATATGGAGGGAAGTTGTAGTGGTGCATGAAGCGCTTCTGCGTGTCCTGCTCCTCTATTGAGTCGAGGATCTGCGAGTCGCCTGGGCCGCCAAGGGTAAGCGCGGTGAAGACGTGCGTGCCACCACGGTAAAAGATGCCTGAGCCGTGGAGTATAGGAGATACGCCACCTGCCTTGGCAAACAAGGGGCGAATCTCGTCGAACGCACGATTGTCTGCGCGCTGGTTGTCTACTACGGCGCCACGGTGTATCTCCTCATCCACCTTGTCTTCCAGGAAGCGCTTTGCTACGCCTTGCGAAATCGAATGCTCCTGAAGAAAATTCTGGGGGCTACCCGAGGAATTTTCCGAAGGGGTATTCGATGTGGTTAATCTTTTCATCCATTCGTCCTGCACAGCGTGGATTGCATCTTTACCAGCAACACCACAGAAGACTGCCTCGTGAACTTTTTGTTTAAATTCACTTTCAAACAAGTTAGTGAGCGCAGCTGGTACCTCAGGCTTAGCTGAACTCATTTTTTCTTTTCCTATTTCCTTCACTATCTCGTTCTGCCACGCGATGAGTTTGTTATGTTCCTCCACAGCGAGTCCGAAGCCAGCGGCAACATCTTCCTCCGCTACCTGCTGTGCAGCGACTTCAATCATATTGATAGTGCCGTCTTTGCCGCATGCCAGAATGTCGAGCGTTGATGCCTCACGCTGCACATAGGTTGGGTTAATGATGACATCTCCGGTTTGAGCCTTCCCTATGCGTACCGATGCAACCGGTCCTGCCCAAGGGATATTTGAAGTGGCAAGTGCGAGCGACGCTGCATTAACCGCTATCATATCTGGGTCATCCTCATCGAGCGCGAGCACGGTAATGACCACCTGCACTTCATTTCGAATATGCTGTGGAAAAAGCGGGCGAATAGTGCGGTCGACGACACGTCCTGAAAGTATTGCCTGCTCACTTGGTCTACCTTCGCGGCGTACAAAGCGTGAGCCACCTATGGTGCCAGCTGCGTAAAAGCGCTCTTCGTAGTCGACGGTGAGCGGAAAATAGTCGATATCGTCTCGCGTGCGTGAAGACATAACTGCCGTTGCGAGCACTGCGGTGTTGCCATAACGCAAAATAACCGAACCATTTGCCTGTTCTGCGAGGTCGGTGAATTCTGCGACCATCGGCTTTCCTCCTACCGTCGTTTCGAACTTCTTAGTTTGCATATGCGTATGTCTGGCGAAGTTCGCAGATTTTAGGTCTTAAGCTGATCTTAAGAACTACCTATCCGCGCCCTTCACATATTTACTGGTATGCGCCCACTGTAACAAAAAACCCCCGTGAGAACCACGGAGGGATTGTTGCCATTTTATTGTCTAGCAAGTGACGACAATAATAAATCGAAGTTTTCTTATTGTTCTGGTTCACCAGACATATC
>CAYPJX010000058.1:0-4777 GCA_964411175.1 uncultured Candidatus Saccharibacteria bacterium
TTTTACCGCACTCACTATCGCCATAGCCTGCGTGGGCAGGCGCATCGCCTCAATGAGTGAGCCGTGTACTCGGTAGCGCACGCGCAGCTCAGCACCCGGCAATACTTCTAGATATATCTGGTGTGCACGCGAGAGGAGCGCGTGCGAGAGAAGCGCGTCGAGCGCATCTCCCGGCTCGGCGCGGGCAAGCTTCTTGGCATAAGCTTCTTTAAGGTGTCGCTGATGGAGCATGAGCGTACGTTTTATAGATGCACGGTCGGTGAGGCGCGGCACCACACGCATATGTTTTTCGTGTTCAAGAAATTGAATCCTCGACAACTCGTCGAGTGACGTAAGCGCCACGTGTGCGGTATTTTCTTCGACTTTAAATACTGAAAGCGAGTACGTTCGCGAGAGGGGCTCAGGGAGGAGCATGAGCGCCTCGGGCATTATTTCATAGTGCAGCACTTCTTTAAACGGCACACCGAGCGCATGTGCCGCGGCACGGGTTAGCTCATCTTCCTCAACCAGACGCTGTTGTTGTAAGTAGGTAAAAAGCGGAATATTTTTTTCTTGCGCTTGCGCACGTGCACGCTCTAAGTCTGCACGCGAGATACTGCGCGCATCAATCAAAAAGCTCCCCAGTGCAGCTTCAGGCACCACCATAGTACTCACAGTATATCGCACAAAGAAAAAACGCCGCGGAAATTCCGCGGCGCGTTTTCGTACATTCATGCAAGCGCTTTGCTTTGCGATGCAGCAGCGCGAGCAAGACGTGCGACGTTGTTGGCAGCGATATCTGCCCACTGCGAGATATCTGCTCTCCACAGGAGCAGCCGCTCGTAGAGCCCGGGGTTGTTGCCCGCTTTGGCGCGAAGCGCACTTTTGCGAACCTCCTCCATGAACAGAGCGAGTTCTTGCCCGTTCTCGAGCAGTGCTTTGTCTGGATGCTCAAACTTTGAAAGAAAGCGTTTGAACATCGGTTCGCATTCGTGGAAGCCGTAGCAGCTACCCCGCAATGCCAAGCGTACGGCTCGCTTGTGCAGGCCGGTGAGCTCGTTCCCCTCGGTGTTGAAGCGCCGCTCACGCGCGACCATCTTGTCGTAGCTCGTGAACTCAGCCCAGTCGAGCATGAGTTCATGTTGCCAGCGGCGCGTCTGCCGGCGGTAGAGTACATAAGCACAGCTTGCGAGCACGAGGCCCACAAGCCAGAGCATCCCATCCACTTTCTCCTCCCTAGTTTGTGCGGAACACCTGGCAAAATCGTATACCCACGGCACATGCAACACAACTACTCCCCTGTTTAAAAGAAAAGTGCCCCGCGGAAATTCCGCGGGGCTTGGGTGTGCTAGGTACGAGCGCGTATGCGCGCAAGACGCTTCTTGAAGTCGGGCAAAACGTAGATAACCGTGTCGGCCCACTCACCAAGCTCTGACCACCAGCGATAGAATTGCCGCTGCACCAAGGGACGCTCGGTGAGGTTGGCTATGGCAGAGGCGATGATGTTCGCCGCGTAGTTGAGGCGGGCGACAGCGACATTTTGTACATTGACGTCCGTACCCTCAAATGCGTCGACCAAGAGGCCGAGCACCGCATCGAGTTCCTGCACAAACAAGAGGTCGACTTCTGGCACGAGCTCTCCAACCTGGTTCTGCATAAAGCTAAACTGGCGAGAGAGCTCGGTGCGCCGTGTGAGGCGTATGCCGTCTAGGACGCGCGGGTAGTAGTCGCTCCTCTCCCACGCGCGACTCCGTTTCACTTCGCCTTGAACATAGCCCGCGTAGCCTTCAGCTCTTTTTATGAGCCGGAGGAGGGCGATGACATTGCCCACGAGCCGAAGGAGGGCTGCGGCACACAAAAGTGCCGCTATAAGCAACGCCAGACTGAGTAGATCCATACTACTGACTCCTTGTAGGTGAACTTCCCTCCCGCAGCCTATATATAGAAGGGGTATTTGACAACCCTTACTCCTCTCTATATACTCTTGTGTATCTGATGGCCGCCCCGAGGGGGCGGTCTTCTTTTCAAAGAGAGATCAGATTTACCACTTATATATAGAGTTATGTTTGACCTTAAAGTAATGAATTCGGTTCTGGGCGAGCTCGAGGAGGAGCGCGGTATACCGCGTGAGAAAGTCTTCGAGGCTATTGAAGCTGCCCTCGCAACCGCATACAAGAAGGAGTACGCAAAGAAAGGCCAGGTGATCCGCGCTAAGCTCGACATGAACACGGGCTCAACGGAGTTCAGCCAGGTAAAGGAAGTGGTCGACGAGTCGACCGTGCGCATGGAGGAAACCGATGAGGACCTCGAGCCTAAGGTTGATGCTGAGGGCAATGTCATCTCACCGCTCCCGCTCTACAACGCAGAGCAGCACATCCTTCTTTCTGATGCAAAGTTTATTAAGCGCGACGCAAAGGTGGGCGACGAGCTCGTCTTCCCGCTTGAAAACAAAGACGACTACGGCCGCATCGCAGCACAAACAGCGAAGCAGGTGATCATCCAGAAGATCCGCGAGGCAGAGAAGGTCTCGGTGGTTGCTGAGTTTGGCAAGCGCGAGGGCCAGATAGTGTCTGGCACCGTACAGCGCATGGAGCGCGGCAATATCTTTGTCGACCTCGGCCGTGCAACGGGTATTCTCCCCTACGAGGCACAGATCCCTGGCGAGCGCTATCGCCAAGGCGAGCGCATCCGCGCGTACCTCTACCAAGTAGAGGAGTCCCCACGCGGCATCTACCTGCGCCTCTCACGCGCACATCCGCAGTTTTTGGTAAAACTCTTTGAAATGGAAGTTCCTGAAGTCGCTCACGGCACAGTAGTGTTTAAGGCGGTTGCACGCGAGGCAGGCTCTCGCAGCAAGGTGGCAGTGGTCTCAAGCGACTCGCACGTAGACCCAGTTGGTTCACTCGTGGGCCAGCGCGGCGTTCGCGTCTCTACCGTTACCTCAGAACTCGGTGGCGAGAAGATCGACATCATCGAGTGGAACGAAAATCCGAAAGCATTTATCGAAGAAGCTATCTCTCCGGCACGTGTTATCTCCGTTGAGCTCGACGAAGCAGAGCACAAGGCAACCATTAAAGTTGCAGAAGACCAGCAGTCACTCGCCATCGGCCGCGGCGGCCAAAACGTACGCCTCGCTGCAAAGCTCACTGGTTGGCGCATCGACATCCAGTCGACACAGGGACAGACCGTTGCAGAAGCAACTGAAAGCGGTGAAGTATCTGAAACTGCAGAGGAAGCAGCTCCCGCAGCAGAGTCTTCTGAGTCAGCTGAGTAATCTCGATTACAAGTTATTCATTTAAAAAACATATGAATCTTTGGCACGATGTTCCCCTGGGCAGCGACGCTCCGAACGAGATTAACGTGATCATTGAGATACCTCGCGGCTCAGCCAACAAATACGAGGTAGACAAGGAAACCGGCCTCATTAAGCTCGACCGCGCTAATTACTCCTCAGCTCCCTACCCGTTCGACTACGGCTTTGCGCCGCAGACGCTTTGGGAAGACGGCGACCCGCTCGATGTGCTCGTACTTTCAACCTTCCCGCTCCACCCTGGTATTTTAGTTTCGGTACGCCCGGTTGCCGTTATGGAGATGATCGACAACGGCGAGAGCGACTACAAAGTAATAGCCGTCCCGGCTGAAGACAAGCGCTTCGACGACGTGCAAGACCTCGCAGACCTCAACAAGCACAACCTTAAGGAGTACCAACACTTCTTCGAGACCTACAAGGCACTTAAGGGAAAGCCCGCTCCAGTTGAAATAAACGGTATTAAGGGCAAAGCAGAGGCACTCGCCGCAGTTGAAAAGTCGGTAGAGTTGTACAAACAAAAGTTCTCCAAATAACAGTGCTATACTAGTGCCGTATGGCACCTACTGAACCTCAAAAAAAGAAAAGCGAAGTTGAGGAAGTCGGTGGGCTCTTCGGTATATTGCTCATCGTCGTATTGCTTGCGGCAGGCGGAGTATATTTCTTCGTTATGCAGAAGCAAAAGATAGAGCAAGAAAAGCAGCAGGCACAAGAGCAGCAGAACTCCTAAGCTCTTCGTTCGCCGTACTCATATTATTTAGCAGTTTCAAACCCGGGCAAGGCGCCCGCTAGTCAACCCATGTCTGAAAACACCACAACATACGCGGAGGTAGCAAAGACCTTCAAGATAGAAAAGAAGCCTGGTTCCGAGGTGGAGATCTCGGGCGAGATTCCCTACGAAGCGCTCGTATCCTTTAGGAAGGAGGCTATTAAAAATATTGCAGGAGAGCTTGAGATGCCCGGCTTCCGCAAAGGCCATGTGCCAGAGGACATCGCGCTTCGCCAGGTAGGCGAGCTTGAAGTCTTGCAAGAGGCTGCCAACATGTACCTGCGCGAGCTCTACCCTGCTATCGTTGAGGCAAACGAACTCGACGTTATCGGCCGCCCGGACATTCATATAACAAAACTCGCACCGGAAAACGCAGTGGGGCTCCACATCCACACTGCGGTGTACCCTGTGGTAGTACTCCCAAAGAACTGGAAGGATGTTGTGGCGAAGGTGCCTGCAGAACCTCAGGCAGATGTAACCGAGAAAGATGTCGAAGAAGCACTCACTGCTATTCGCCGTGCACATGCTAAAGCTAAGAGCGAAGTACCTGTCTCTGCCGATGCAGAAGTTAAGGAGGAAGATCTTCCTGCACTCACCGATGAGTTTGCAAAGTCGCTCGGCAACTTCCTCGGTGTAACCGACCTCACCGAGAAGCTGCGCGCCAACATGGTTGAAGAGCGCCACACTCAGGCACGCGACAAGCGCCGCGGCAAGATAATCGA
>CAYPJX010000059.1:0-3076 GCA_964411175.1 uncultured Candidatus Saccharibacteria bacterium
GTCGGGAATGTAGCGTGAAGAAAGCTCCACTGCAGCAATGATAGCGTCGTCGGTGATATGTACGCCGTGGAAGAGCTCATACTTTTCCTTAAGGCCGCGCAAAATAGCGATAGCATCGCTTGGCGCAGGCTCAAGTACGTACACCGGCTGGAAGCGGCGCTGAAACGCCGGGTCGCGCTCGATATGCTTCTGATATTCGCGCAGTGTCGTCGCGCCTATCATGTGGAGTGTGCCACGCGCCAATGCAGGCTTAAGCATGTTGCTTGCGTCCATGCCGCCTTCTGCAGCACCTGCACCTATAACCGTGTGGAGCTCGTCTACGAAAAGAATTATCTTCCCTTCTGCGCGCTCTATCTCTTTAATGATTGCCTTGAGGCGCTCTTCGAACTCGCCACGATACTTGGTGCCTGCAATGAGCGCACCGAGGTCGAGCGACACGAGGTCTTTGTCACGCAAGCTCTCCGGCACGTCGCCTATAGCGATACGGCTCGCCAAACCTTCTGCAATAGCGGTCTTGCCCACGCCTGGCTCACCAATGAGTATTGGGTTGTTTTTAGTGCGGCGCGAGAGTATCTGTATCACGCGCTGTATCTCTTCATCGCGGCCGATAACCGGGTCGAGTTTGTTCTCAAGCGCCTGCTTGGTAAGGGAGCGAGTGTACTTAGGGAGTGCACGAAACTTTTTCTCGCCACTACCCGATGCCGGCTTCGTGGCGCGAAGCTCCTGGAGTGCCTGCATGATACCCTCGCGCGTAATGCGGAACTTTGCGAGTATCTCGCGCGCGTTACCCGCAGTATCAAGAATTGAAATAAAAAGATGCTCGGTTGATACAAATTCGTCGTGGAGTTCTGCAGCAACTTTTGCAGACTTCTCCAGTGCCTGCACCAAGTCTGGCGTGAGGTAGAGCTGGTAAGAAGGCGAGAGTGTTGCACCACCATTGCCGCCCTCAAGCGACTCGAGCACGTTGTCAGTAAGAAGCATGACGTCTACCTCAAGCTTCTCAAGCACTGAGGCGACCAAGCTATCTTCCTGGAGGAGAAGTACGCCAAGCAGGTGTAAGGGGCTCACCTGGTTTTGTGCACGCTCAACCGCGAGCTCATGCGCGCGTCGTACTGCCTCTTTTGCCTTTGTAGTGAAGTGGTTGAATGGTGGCATAGGTTGATTATGTGGTTAGCTGCTTAAGACTGCGAGGTCGAACTTGCCTGCTGTTTTTGAGTTGCAGGTACCGGCATATTTCCTTTTAGTGTGCTGTAAAAATCTGGACCTGTCAATGATGCGTCGCCCGTGGTGATGCCGATTACTTCGCCAAAGAGCGTAATAAGGAGCGAGCCTGGCGTTGCCGCTCCAACACTCGACTGTATAAGCGACTGCGTACCGTCATCTTTCCTCGGCAAGCTCGCAATAACACCTCCGCCAACCGTGTCGGACCCTACGCCTCCTATACGGATAACCGACTGACCGAGTTTTAGGTTGGCGACGTTGCCGAGCGCTGCGGGTGCAAACCCGGTTGAGGTGCCTACGGCGAGTGTGAGCACGGCGATAGGGCTTGAGGTGCTTAGTACCACATTACTCACCGGGACACGGTCGCCTGAAGCAAGGATCGCTTCGAAGGAAGTTCCAGCACTACCCGAAAGAGCGGAGGCGTCGGTGAGTGCAGTGCCTTTCGCATCTATGATGACGCCACGAGCAAGCAATTCTTTCGAGCCACTCACAGTAATGCGCACGATGGATTTCTGGACGGAGTTTATAGACTGCGTCACCAGGTCGTCATCTTTTACTACCACGGTCTTTTCAGTGGTTACAGTAGCAACCGCCGCACCCTGCTCCGCTGGCACTACCTTCTCGACGGTATGCTCAACTATCTGGTTAATAACCTTAGTAACGCCAGGAGGCGCCTGGTCCATAAGCGACACGGTAACGATGCCCGTTGCTATAGAAGTAACGAACGAGACAAGGAGGGTGAGGAGGATTATCTGATGTTTGGTGAGCTGCTCTATATCCATAGCCGTTTCTTGGCCTTACTGTACCACGCGTTTATAGCGCTGTACAACTTTTTTGAGTGCTCGCACGATAGCGTTTGCATCGCTCACGGAGGCAGTAGGTAAAAAGGTAATACGGATAGCTTCACGTGCGGTTTGCGGTGGCACGCCGAGCGCTTTTATCACATGTGAAGGCGCTTCGTCGTCGCTTGAACATGCCGAGCGAGTAGAAGCCATCACTCCGTAGGTGCTGAGCGCCACCACAGCCATGTCACCTAAGAGCCCTGGTATGCGCACCGAGCAGTTGTTTGCTGCGCGCCACTCGCCTTCTGCGCCAAAAATCTCCGCCTGAGGTATCTCTTGTGTAATTTTGGTTATTAAAAAGTCTCGTATATGAGAGACTGCAAGCGCGCGAGGCTCAACTCCCTGCTGTGCCTCCTCAAGCGCTACAGAGAAGCTTCCTGTAAGCGGCACATTCTCGGTACCCGAGCGCATCCCTTTTTCTTGGCCACCACCAAACACAACCGGCTGGAGCGGTGTTCCGCGCTTTACAAAGAGTGCACCCACTCCTTTGGGCCCCATTATTTTTTGCCCATCGAGCGTCATGAGGTCTATGCCGAGCGTCTCGACGTGTACGCGCAACCAGAGCGGTGCCTGCGATGCGTCGCAATGCACGAGAAGTGGTAGCGCATGTATGCCACTTTGAGTAGCGCGCTCTTTGCGCTCGTGGCGCACGAGCTTCATTACTTCGCGAATGTCTTGAATGGTGCCTATCTCACTGTTGATAAGTTGTACGGAGATAAGCCCGGTTGTAGGGCGGATAGATTTTTTAAGTACCTCAAGCGAGAGTGTGCCGTCCTGCTCAACCGGAAGTTCGTCGAGTGTTATATGCCCCTCGAGCGCCATTGCACGCAAAGGCTCAAGCACCGAGGGGTGCTCTATAGAAAGAGTGAGAGCGTGCAGGTCGCCAAAATTGCCTGCGAGCGCCCCTACAACACCCCCTAGTGCCATATTGTTTGCCTCGGTGCCTCCGCTCGTAAAAATTATTTCATCTGCGTGTGCGCCTATGGCTTCTGCGGTGCGAGTACGTGCAGCTA
>CAYPJX010000059.1:3086-3410 GCA_964411175.1 uncultured Candidatus Saccharibacteria bacterium
CAGCTAGAAGCTCGCTTTTTGCCCGAGCTGCGGTTGCGTGGAGCCCGCCTGGGTTGCCGTAGAGCGAAAGTAACCGAACAAGCTCGTTTTTAGCACGGTGCGAGAGCGGTGTTGCTGCTGCGGCGTCTGCATAGACTTCACGGCGAAAAAGTTGCATAATGGCTTCATTCTAACCAGAAAGCAGGCCCTACAACAAGAACGCATGGCCGCTACAAAACCATATGCCGAACAAAGAACACATAACGCGGGAGCGCCCGCCGGTCGTAGCGATTGTGGGACACATCGACCACGGCAAGTCTACCCTGCTTGACTACATCCGTCGCA
>CAYPJX010000059.1:3420-4689 GCA_964411175.1 uncultured Candidatus Saccharibacteria bacterium
GGTTGAGGGTGAGGCAGGTGGTATTACCCAGCACCTCTCCGCGTATGAAGCGGTGCACACTAACAGCACTGGCGAGCATCGCATCACCTTCCTCGACACACCAGGTCATGAGGCTTTTCGCGCAATGCGCACACGCGGCCTTGAGGTTGCCGATGTTGCCGTACTCGTAGTTTCTGCAGAAGACGGCGTAAAGCAGCAAACACTTGAGGCGCTGCGCCTTATCGACGAAGCAAAGATCCCCTTCATCGTTGCTATAACCAAAATAGACAAGCCGGGTGCGTATGCAGACAAGGCGAAAAACTCTTTGATGGAACACAATGTATTTCTCGAAGGGTTAGGTGGCACTATACCCTCGGTAGGGGTCTCAGGAAAAACTGGCGAGGGTATACCGGAGCTCCTCGACCTCATACTTCTTGCGGCGGAGCTCGAGGGCCTTACCGCAACACTCGAAGGCCCGGCCACAGGTGTTGTTATCGAGGGCCACACCGAGAGCAAGCGCGGCAACACCGCAACGCTCATAGTGCAGAGCGGCATCATTACGAGTGGCGAGTTTGTCGTCTCCGGCGAGAGTATGGCACCCGTGCGCATCATGGAAAACTTTTTGGGCAAACCTATTAAGGAAGCGTACCCGGGAAGCCCGGTGCGTATTGTAGGCTTTACTAGCCTGCCTTCTGTTGGTGCGTCGTGGCACACGACAGACACCAAGAAAAAAGCTGAGGAAGAAGTTGCAAAAAATCGCATTGAGCTTTCAAAACAAACATCTGCAGACACTCCTACCAAAACAGTCGAGGGAGATGAAGAGAAGGAAATGCTCGTACTCCCGCTCGTTATAAAAACCGACGTTGCTGGCATGGGCGAGGCTGTGGTACATGAACTCGAAAAAATTCACACAGGAAACCAGATGATAGTGAAGGTAGTTACCCGTGGTACAGGCGCCATCAGCCAAGACGACGTGCGCATGGTGGGAAGCGGTAAGACGCCAGGCATTATCGTCGGCTTTAACGTAAAGATAGACAAAGAAGCACAAGACCTCGCTGAGCGTCAGGGTGTTGCAGTGGGTATCTTCGACATAATCTACAAACTCGCCGAGTGGCTTGGTGAGGAGATAGAGAAGCGCCGCCCGCGCGAGCGCAGCGAAAACGTGACCGCAGCCGCAAAAATCCTCAAAGTGTTCAGTACCCAAAAAGGTATCACGGTGCTCGGCGGCCGCGTTGAAAGTGGCGAACTCTTGTCTCAAGCGCCGGTACGCATCATGCGCGACTCCCTTGA
>CAYPJX010000060.1:0-4603 GCA_964411175.1 uncultured Candidatus Saccharibacteria bacterium
TAGAAATTTGTCGAACCCTGCCAAAGACGACTTGATCTGCACGGGAACCTCGCCTACATCGAGTGTTACGAACGCATCGATGCCCGCGTGGTCCTCCTGCCTGTCGGCACGGCGCACTCCCAGGAACCATGACGGGTCCGAGGGCGAGAACGCCTGAAGGGTTTTAAAGAAGACATACTCCGTCTGCGCTCCGATCACGCGTGTGTCGGTTACCACCTCTCCCATTTTTCATTCCCTACCTGTATTGTTTCGTACTACTATGCTGACGGTACCACAGATCTGTAATCAGTTAAAGAACTATTGAACAAAGACAGTTTTTAAGCTATTGTGGTGCTGCTTGGGGTACAATACGTTTTTTGTTCTCTAAGTTCGCAGCTGGCTTTAAAAGCCTATGCGGGAGTAGCTCAATTTGGTTAGAGCGCTTCCCTGTCACGGAAGAGGTTGCGGGTTCAAGTCCCGTCTCTCGCGCAAAACAAAAAACACCCGGTACCGGGTGTTTTTTGTTTTACACAGCAGGGAAATATGTCTGAATTCATCAAAAAAATCAATGCTATGCTTTTGGTATGAAAGGCACTAAAGCAAAAAGAAAGCATGGAGGGTCCCCGTTTTTATTGAGCGTAGATTTTGCTTTCTACCTATGTTGCGCCTATGTTGCACTGAGTGCCGCAGCCATCGGCCGTGAGTGGTGGATAGCGGTCATTCTTGGCCTTGCTATGTATGCAAGTCTCAGTTTTGTATACTACGGCCTTGCACACACATTTAGGCTACCTAAATTGCGCTACAAAGACAGTATTGCTGCTGGTATTGCATTTCTACTCCTCGGAATAGTTTCCTAATAGCTGCCCGTTATGCGCTATGCAACTCATGAGACCCATGAGCAGCATGTTTAAGTTTGTTGTACACATAGGCGTACGCAATGAGCGACACAGGTACCGTAACAAACAGACCCACCATAAAAAGCAGTGCGCCTATAGTATTTGCCACCAGTATAAGAGCCAGGAAACCGAGTAGTGGCCACTTGTGGCCATCGGTCAGCTTGGTGCTTTTTTCGAACGCCTCCATGATACCTGCCCCATCGAGTATAGAGAGGCTCACAATAGAGAACCGTACTGCGAAATATATGCCCGGCACTATAAGCAAAATGAGGCCGGCAAATACCAAAACACTGGTAAGCACAGAGGCGAGGAACACATCCAAAACTGTTTTCGCAGGAGGAATAATTTCCCTATATGAGACTTCCTTACCACGCGCAATATGAAGTGAGATAAGCAGCAGGCCGGTTTCAAAAACTAGCGTCGCAACAGAGACAAGTACCCCGGCTAAAACACCCGTAATGGTCCCGATGAGGACTTTGGAGATAATGAGGTGAAATATGTATAACCCAAAGAGTGTCAGGAGTGCCTGAAACAAGACAGCATTATGTGCTTTGGTCTTCTCCCACCCAAACAGAACGGCTTCTTTTATAGAAAAGATAGTATGCATAGCTACGCCTTCAAATATAATGAGAAACGCTTGTATTGTAGCACTCCCTTTTTGAAGAATTACTTGAGCTGGCGGCCTTTGTAGTATTTGTGATATTTATCTTGTGCATCATATTTGGTCGAAGATGCAACTTGTACTGACGTAAATACCTCAAAAGAGGCCAGGTCTATAGGGCCAAGCACCGCATATACGGGGCTCAAGAAGAGACCTCCCCAGTTATACAGACGTGTTTGATCCCTATAATAGGTGTTATTTTTGTCCGTTCCCCCTATGTACTTAAATGTTGCCGCTTCTGGCGTTAACTGGAAGTAACCACTACTTGAAAAGGCGGTGGCAGAAGCCTCACATCCTTTTGTATAACGTTGGAATACAGAATTAGTATCTTTTCCAAACGGAGTTGCTGCCCCTGACGAATCAGTAATGAGTGTAAATGTTTTTACATCAGCACCTTTTAGAACACTGAGGAGAGTAAGACCGTTTTGCGTAAGATTGCTAGGGTTGTTAACGGTGCCTCCACAATACACATACATGTTGTCTTTATAAAAGACCGAGGCATTCCCGTTGTTATCTACGATAGGAGTTGGTTTAGGAGTAACTGCAAACGCTTGATTAATGCCGCTTTCGCTCCAACCTGCGGTAAGGAGCGCGGTTTTAATCTGACTGTCACTGTAACCTTCCATACGGCTGTTGCGTATATATTCTGATGCGTCTGCAGACACCTGTGTATTTGCTGCTCCTGCCGACGTAGATGATGGACCCGCAGCTGCGAAAAGTTGGTCGATTGTTTTAGTATCCAAACCGTCTTTTTGTAGTTGCTGACGTATAGCCGCATCACTATAGCCCTGAGCACGAACTTTTTTTATGTATTCCACAACAAGGAGAGACGCACTTTCCTCAGTAGACACTACCCTTCCATACAAATAGTCTCCTTTTTTGTCATGTCCTGCGTATGCGTTGGTTGAAGATGCAACAAACGTTATAGGATCGGCATCTTTTATAACAGTTCCTTTGTAGTACACATTATATTGGTCTTTGGCATAGGAGTCGTTTAGGAGTACGAAGCTTATTACACGAGCATCTTTAACAACCAAGCCCCTATAGAAGACTTTGGTGTGGCCCCGAGCGTAGAGAGAATCAGGACCAAACACTGAGAAGTCAGTTGAGAAAGCCTCCTTAACTATCTGCGGAGTGCCGTATCCAGAGTTGTAGTACACGTGCTCTGCATCTTTGAGATAGTACTTATTTACCGGCGAAAAGGTTGCTGCATCCAAGCCTTCTGCAAGCGTACCGTTGATGTATACGTTGTGAGCATCTTTAGCATATTTTCCGTCATACCCTTCGATCACTTCAAATGACGCCGGGTCAGAGTTTGGAAGAGCACCGCAAAATGACGCTGAGTAAATTGCTTGGGAATCTTGTGCGAAATTATGTTCTAAGCTTTTAAACGTGGCCGGATCACGTACACGAAGAGGCACTACACCATAGCAGTAATAGTTATCCTTATCTTTATAAAACTCTTCTCCAAGGGAGACAAAGGTGGCAGCGTCTACCTTTGCATACGTGCCGAACACGGCTTTGCTGTCCTTAATAAAACTACCTTCGAGCGAAACGGTAGTTGGGTCAACAGAAGGTAATATTTTTGAATTACCGTAGACATAGTTTTTATCTTTTGCGTAATACACAGTGTCATAATCTTCATAATACGATTCCTCACCTGCGCCATATTGACTCTCTATATGATAGAGCGCAACAAAAGTTTCTGGGTCAGCACCTATGATAGGAGTCTCGCCAAAGTATGCATGTGTTTTATCTTTTGCATATTTGTAATCACCTTCTTTATTTTCATACAACAATATTTCAAACGTGGCAGGGTCCGCACCGGTGATCTGTCTCTCCTTGTAGTACGCATGTGCATTATCACGCGCATAGTTGGTGTAGGTAGTGGTAGTCGCATCTTTTCCGGTATACGAAAGTACTTCAAGGGTTGCTGCGTCGGCGTCTGCAATATGGGTTATTTTGTCTCCATCAACGTATGAGACACCTGAAGCTTCATCCAGTGCATACATCGAGCTGGTTGCCTGGTTTAATGAGACCCAGGTAAAAACTATTTTTTTGGAGGCCGACTTCTCTTCGGTCGAGAGTGGTTGTGGTAGTGTCGGTAGAACAAATTTTCCTTTTAAGGCAATTGTGGCAAAAACACCTCCCAGCAACAATAAAAACAAGGTTGCTCCAACAATACTAAAAAGTAAAATATGGTTCTTACGGGGACTCGGAGGTGGAGTTGTTACTACAGGAGAAGCCTGAGGCGGCATTTGAGGAGCAGCTGCAGTTTCTTGATTTTCCATAGTTCCTGTTTAACCACCATTAAAATAAAGCAGTGGCGACAAAAAATAATTTGTATAAAAGGATACGCTTGTATTGTAGCATTTTTCTGGTATAGTAACTGCACTATAGCGGGGTGGAGGAGTAGTACCTCACAAGGCTCATAACCTTGGGACCCGGGTGCAAATCCCGGCCCCGCAACAAGATACAAAACAACCGTCCCTTCTGGGACGGTTGTTTTGCTTTTATCCTATATAAACCCAAGCTCTTCAAATACCCTCTTATAGAAATCGATTGTTCCCCTCGCCTCCCACTCGGAGAGATGGTAGCCTTCTCCGCCGTGCGCTATTTGGTTACGCACTTTATGCGCCTGCCACGCCACATCAAGGGTGGTCATCTGCAGCGGGTTCGCGTCTTTAAGCCTGTCGCCTACGGTAGTACCGCGATACCCCTGCTGCTCAAGCGCTTCTCCGAGCATAATGTCGGCCTCCATGATGGCACGTCTCCAGTCGCTTTCATTAGGCGTATTTACCAGGGTAATAACCTCATCAAAACGTACTTTGTTAGAAGACTCTTCGTGCGCAGATTGCGAAGAATCGTGTTCGGTATGCGCTACATGATGATATTTAGCTTCACGTTCATGGAAACCGGCATGCTCCATAACCTCAAGGCGCAAACGCAGAACCAAACACACACCTATCATGAGTATTGCGATAGACATGCCGGCGAGCGCCACTTGGCCTCCTATAAAGCTGAATGTCTCAAGGAAATGGGAAGCAACCACGGGAGAGTTTGGCCC
>CAYPJX010000061.1:0-4556 GCA_964411175.1 uncultured Candidatus Saccharibacteria bacterium
GCCGTCTTGCTCGACTCGGCCGTTAAAGGTGACGTAGTTCGGGTTTCCATCAAGAAGCGCACTGCCGTCAAAAATAGTGAGACCCTTCTTTCCGATTGCTCCCTTGGTATACAGTTCGCCTTGTACAACATAAAATTCATGATCTACGTGCGCCAACCCCTCCTTCGGCTCGACGAGAATGAGTCCGTACTGACCGTGCGAATTGTGAGTGCTCACGTTTGGAGTAGCACAATGATAGATATACAACCCAGGATTAAGCGCCTTCCAAGTAAAAGTTTTTGTCTCACCAGGATTTACTTTCGAAAGGACTGAACCTCCTCCTGGGCCGGTTACTGCATGCAGGTCGATATTATGCGAATGGAGGCTCGACGGATGATTGGTGAGCGTTAATTCAACCGTGTCACCTTCGCGCACACGGAGCATAGGTCCAGGTACCTGCTTGTTGAACGTCCAATAGTTGTTATAAATACCCGGCGCAATCTCTGAAATCACCTCTTGAGCGGTGAGTGAGATTTTTACGACTTCGCTTGTGGTGCGGACAATGGGCGACGGCACAACATTTGGATCAGCACCAATATCATCTACGTACTCAAAATTTTTAAAGTTTTTGATGAACACGAGGACGTTTTTAAACGGCAGGTCAGGCTGAGCCCCTCCTGGGTGATAGACGTGCATAAACGCGGGCATAGCAAAATGAGGTGAGTATGTTTTATCAGCCCACATATACAAAAGCCCTCCAGCAACAGCAATACCAAGTATCAGAACTAGTAGCTTAGACTTGGAACGATATAGAGTACGGAGCACAAAAAATGAGATAGCACAGACAACAATAGTGATCGCGACACCCTGCATAACTGAGTAGTAAATCAGAGGAAAGAGCGCAAGTAGATTATCTACACCAAAATAGAAAAACATAAATGCAACGAGAGCGACACCGAACACCCCTAAAGTAAGAGTCGTATAAACGAATTGTTGCATCGTCTCTTTGGTGCCAAAAGTATTTTTATTTATTTTTGGAAGGAATCTCATACATCTATTTCATTCGTAAGGAATCTGGCAATCTTCAAAACAATGTGCCTCGCGATTGAGTTTGTAGACGCGTTCACGGCCTCGATCCTCACTACCAACAGCATCAACCGAACGCAGCACGTTTAAGTGGTGGGTCACGGTAGGTTGGGTCAGTTTAATTTGCGCGGTAATTTCCCCCACAGTTAAACCGTCTTTTGCCTTGCCAAGCATACACACCATGTTATAGCGGCTTCTGTCGCCAACCACTTTAAAGCAATCCGGGCAGAGCTCTTCTTCCCCACTTTTAACCCACGAAGGGCGCTTATACGTCTTCTCCTCTTTACCGTGCTCGGCTTTTGTTTTCGCGTTTGTTGTCCCCAACTTTTTCTTATTCATAGATGAGTATCTATAGGTATTATGTATAGACCGTTATCAATATATCACCCTTTTATTATATGCAAAAATCGAAATCCACAGCACTAAACACAATCACTAAGCGCGATGGTTCCGTGGTTTCGTTTGATGAGAACAAAATCGCCATTGCGGTAGAAAAAGCGATGGGTGCTGTTGGTACCTTTAAAAAAAGTGAGGCAGAGAAAATCGCACATGAGGTAGTCTCAAAACTTGAGGTGGCATACCTTGCAGACCCTTCTTTTGAAGTGACCGTTGAACGTGTTCAGGATTTCGTCGAACTGACGCTGATGGAGAGCGACTACCATGATGTTGCTAAGGCGTATATTTTGTATCGCGATCATAGGGCACAGATGCGCAAACGCGACATTTTTAAAAAACGCATTAACCTCAAGCCTCACGAGTATCCGGAGCTTTTAGAGTACGTGGACGCTATCCGTCACTCCTATTGGATCCATACTGAATTTAACTTCACGAGCGACATACAGGATTTTAAAGTGCATGTGAACGAGGCAGAGCGAAGTGCTATAACGCATGCGATGCTGGCTATCGCCCAAATAGAAGTATCAGTAAAAACATTTTGGGGTGATGTGTATAAAAAAATGCCAAAGCCTGAAATCGGTTCAGTGGGCTTTACCTTTGCAGAGAGCGAAGTCAGGCACCAAGACGCCTACGCCCACCTGCTTGAAATATTGGGCTTAAATCATGAGTTTGAAAAAATAAAAGATATTCCGGTCATCATTCAGAGGATCACTTATTTAGAAAAATCTATAAAAAATGCCCGGAGCGACGATAATCGCGAGTATGCACAGGCCATATTGCTGTTCTCGCTCTTTATTGAACACGTATCGCTCTTTTCGCAGTTCCTGATCATTATGTCGTTTAATAAGTATAAAAATCTTTTTAAGGGCATATCCAACGTAATCGAGGCCACATCAAAAGAAGAGCAAATCCATGGCCTGTTCGGCATAGACCTCATCAACATCATCAAGAGCGAGCATCCGGAATGGTTTGACGATGCCTACAACGAGTCAATACTCGAATCATGCAGAGAGGCCTATGAGGCAGAAAGTAAAATCGTTGATTGGATTTTTGAAAAAGGAGAGATCGAATGTATGCCTGCCGATATTGTAAAAGAATTTATCAAAAACAGATTCAATAATTCGCTCGACTCTATCGGCCTTCCTCGGATATTCTCCACCGACGAGAAACTCCTTGAAAAAACAGAATGGTTTGACGACGAGGTTATAGGGACAAAGCACGGAGACTTCTTTGTAAAACGCTCCATAAACTACAACAAGCGAAGCAAGAGTATTACTGAAGACGACTTATTCTAAAAATGTAAGCACTATGAAATGGCTCAACGAAAATAGCAGAACATTCTTAGCAAAAGGGTACCTGAAAGAAGGTCAAAGCGCCGAGGAGCGCGTACGGTTTATTGCTGATCGTGCCGAGGAAATCCTAGGAATTGAAGGCTTTGCCGATAAGTTCTACACCTATATGTCAGAAGGTTACTATTCACTTTCGACTCCCGTGTGGACCAATTTTGGGCTACATAAAGGACTGCCTATTAGCTGTTTTGGGTCCTATATAGGCGACAATATGGGGCAGATACTCTATACGGAAGCTGAGGTCGGAATGATGAGTAAATTTGGGGGTGGCACTTCAGGATACTTTGGAGCATTGCGCCCGCGCGGAGCGCCTATCACTGATAATGGTGTATCTTCCGGTGCGGTGCATTTTATGAGGTTGTTTGAAAGTATGGTCAACGTGGTAAGCCAGGGTTCAACGCGCCGTGGACACTTCTCCCCCTACCTTCCACTTGAACATCCTGACAGCGAGGAATTTCTTGATATTGGCGTCGAGGGTAATCCGATACAAGAGCTGACCCACGCAGTTACCGTGACTGATGCGTGGATGAAAGACATGATCGCCGGAGATTCCAAAAAACGCTCACTTTGGGCAAAGGTCTTGCAGCGCCGCTCACAAATGGGCTACCCGTACATCTTCTTTACCGACACGGTTAATAAAAATACCGTTGACGTATACAAGGATAAAGATCTTAAAATCCATGCGAGCAACCTCTGCAGCGAAGTACTACTCCCTTCGAGTGAAGAATGGTCATTTGTATGCGACCTATCTTCGATGAATCTTTTACATTACGAAGAGTGGGAGCATACGGATGCAGTAGAGACGCTGGTGTATTTTCTTGATGCGGTCATGACCGACTTCATTCAAAAACTCGAAGAGTTACGCGATTCAAACAATAAGGAAAATAATTTGGCTTTTCTTTTCATGGAACGCTCATACAACTTTGCCGTTGCCAATCGCGCACTTGGTGTTGGCGTCTTAGGATGGCACTCACTCCTACAGAGCAAAATGCTTGCCTTTGAAAGTATGGATGCGGCAACACTTAACGTAAAGATATTTCAGTTCATCAAAGAAAAAGCTTATGCAGCATCAAAGGAGTTGGCAAAAATGTTTGGTGAGCCATCGGTGCTTGTGGGCTATGGCCGCCGTAACACAACCTTGATGGCCATAGCGCCCACCACATCGTCAGCATTTATCTTAGGGCAGGTATCGCAAAGCATTGAGCCCATTTGGTCGAACTGCTATGTAAAAGATATAGACAAGATGAAAGTGACTATTAAGAATCCGTTTCTTGAAAAATTCCTCGAAACAAAGGGGAGGGACGACAAGGAGACGTGGCGCAGTATTCGTGATAACGACGGCTCGGTACAGCATCTTCCCTTCCTTTCTCAAGAAGAAAAAGAAGTGTTTAAGACCTTTGCAGAGATAGATCAATACGCAGTCGTTGGACAAGCAGCGGTGAGGCAGCTCTACATTGACCAGGGGCAATCACTCAACCTCATGATTAATCCCAAAACTCCCACCAAAGACGTAAATGCCCTGTATATCGAAGCGTGGAAACAAGGTGTAAAGACATTGTATTACCAGCACAGCATGAATGCCGCGCAGACGCTTAATAGGAAGAAATTGTGCGTTAATTGCGAAGCCTAGGGATTAAAAGAAAAACATAACCAACACAACTATATGGAATTCTCACAAAAAATTATTGACGCACTTTTGCATGCTGAAGGGAAAGCCCTCGCTACGACTGGAAAGCACGGTATTAA
>CAYPJX010000062.1:0-4529 GCA_964411175.1 uncultured Candidatus Saccharibacteria bacterium
AGTTACCGGAACTCATGACGGTATCAACGCTCTCCAAATGGATATTAAAGTAAACGGATTATCGTATGATGTTTTGGCCGAAGCTTTATTGCAAGCCAAAGCAGGTAGATTACACATTTTGGATGAGATGGAAAAAACCCTTTCAGCACCAAAAGAAGATTACAAAGAACATACCCCAAGAATCATCAAATTTGCTATTGAAAAAGACAAATTGTTGAGCAGTGGTTTTTTTCCTTCGTACCCAAAAGTGACGTTGTTGAAAGAAATTTTTTTCGCAAAGGAAAAATTGTTATCTTCCTCTGTGTATTGCTCTCGGTTATCTTCAAGTTTTGTTTTGAAAGAGGATATTTGCTCTGCATAGGGAGCAAGTTCGCTAATAGAGTGAAGCGAACTTTGCAGTGACTCCAAATAAAGAAATATTTTCTGAATGAGATAGAGCGCTGCACCGAAAGAAACAATACTGAAGTTAGGAGTCTGGTACATCACATAGAAGAGCACGATTATGAAGGCAATACTAAATGGCTGAAAAAGCGAGGTGTTGAGAGAGCGCACAAGCGTCATGCGCAGGTGTATGCTACGCACTGCTAAGAGCAGTTTTCTGCCAAACGCATATGCAGGCAGCTCAACACCTGCAGCCTTAACCGACTTGATGCCAGATATGTGTTCGGTTAAAAATTGCGAAATATCCTTTTCCGTACGGGCTGCTTCTGCAGCCATCGCCTGAGTCTTAGAGAGTAGCGGGCGAACCATAAACAGAAGCACGCCACCACCAACAAGCGTCAGCACGGTCATAAAGGTCGAAATATTCAGTGCAATGAGGAGGTACATTAAGAACCCTGTAAAAGATTGTATGAGCTGGCTAACTACTTGAAGCAGATTACTTGCGCGGTCGATGTCATGCGTGAGCGTGTTTTGAAAGTGCCCTATCTTTTGTTTAAGTAAAAAAGGCCACGAGGAAAGGAGGGTGCTTCTGAACATGGTCTGCCCCTCGGCACTCTGAAAGTCGGCCATGATAAGCCCGCGGATATAGCCGAATACGATCATAGAGACCGCACGCAACATAAAAAGCAGCAATATAAAACCAAGGAGGTAGCGGAATGTGAACGGTATCCCGACAAATTCAAACAGCGACTGTATAGCGCGAGAGATAAAGTCTGCAGGTGTTGCCTCCCCACCCATAAAAAACGAGATGAGGGGAATAGCTGCGTTAATACCTATACCTTCGAAGATTGCACTCAGAAAACCGACCCCCACAAGAACAAGCAGGTACCAACGGTACTTACCAAATGTACTTGCTATTATTCGGGCATTCCCAAAAATATTCATTACGCCTTAGAGAGCACGTAGTTACCCATTATAAGGTAATCGAGCCCAGAAGACATGAAGGTGCGTATAGCATCGGTCGGGGTGCAGACAATGGCTTCGCCTTTGAGGTTAAACGAGGTATTGAGCACCACCGGAGTGCCGGTGATCTTTTCGAACTCTGAGATAAGCTTGTAGTAACGTTCGTTAGTCTTCCGGCTTACCGTCTGCAGACGGCCTGAGCCGTCAACGTGTGTTACTGCTGGAATTTCCTTTTGTTTATCTTTTTTAATCATGTACACACGTTCCATAAATGGTACACGATCTTCTTTCTTACACTCAAAATACTCGCTCACACGCTCCTCAAGAATAGACGGCGCAAACGGGCGGAATCCTTCGCGGTACTTTATAACCCGGTTTACAAGGTCCTTCATGTTCGCCATACGCGGGTTAGCAAGTATCGATCGGTTGCCGAGTGCACGCTGACCGAACTCCATCTTGCCCTGGAACCAGCCGACTATGTTCCCTTCTGAAAGGAGCTTGGCGGTATAGGCTTCAATATCCTTAACGAGAGTTGCATTAAGTTTGTATTTTTCGATTGCTTGTTTTATCTCGTCGTTACTGAACTCTGGTCCCCAGTAGTTATGTTCCGGGGTCTCCATGCGAGGAAGGCCTAAAATGTCGTGGTGCACATATGCTGCAGCGCCAATCGAAATACCACTGTCGTCGGGGCACGATGATATAAATACGTTCTTAAACGGCGTAAGAGAAGCTATTTTGCCGTTAAACACCGAGTTCATAAAGACTCCGCCGCTTACCACCAAATTCCTGGTTTTGGTTTCTTTTGCGAGCGCCTCGAGCATATGGACCATTACTTCTTCTGAGATCTGTTGAAGTGCTGCTGCAATTTGATGATGCGTGCGCGTGATAGGGTCGTCTTTTTTGCGCGGTTCACCGAAAAGCTTTTTGATTTTTGGAGAGTACAGTGACTGCTTGTCGTGAAGGTAGTAGTCGAAATAGCTCAGGTCAAACTCAAACTCACCCCCTTCCTGAAGTTCGAGAATCTTCTTAAACTTTTTATATTCAGGATTATTACGGGTACCATAAGAAGCGAGAGCCATCACCTTCCACTCATCGACATGTGCTTGGAAGCCTAGGAATTCGGTCATAGCGCTATACACCAAGCCAAGCGAGTGCGGAAACACAATGGTGCGCAGCTCGGTTATCTTGTTGTTTTTTCCTGTAGCAAAAAGAACGGTTTCGTCCTCTCCTCGCCCATCCACCGTAAGGATCGCTGCTTCTTTAAAAGGAGAAAGGTAAAAAGCATTGGCAGCATGCGCCAAGTGGTGGGTGACATATATTATTTTTGTCTTGCCCTTAGGATGTTCGAAGATTTGCTCGACATGGTCTACTCGTTTGTCTTTTCGCAATTGGAGCACGTGGTTTGGGATGGACGAGAGATACTCCGCTCGCCAACGAGACGCATCGGAAAACCGATAGTTGTAGGAGCGTAGATGAATACCCGGGTTCCACCCAACTGCCACATAGTCAACATCTTCAAATTCACACTTGTCTTCCTTTAAGCAGTGCTTGGTGGCCTCGTACGGAAATTTTCGCGAGGTTTTAATGCGATTAAATCGCTCTTCTGCGGCACCAGCAACCACCTTGCCGTTTTTAAGCAAAGCCGCTGAAGAGATCCATACTTCTGGTCCAACTCCTAATATACGCATAGGGGTCTATTATACATAGGTAAGTTTTTTATGGAAAAGGTCTGATCGGTCGATATGACGCTCTATTGTTTGAACAATCCGGGAAGCAGCGTGGCCGTTGCCATACGGACTCGTAGATTTTTTAACGCGTGCACGAAAAGCCGACGACTGCGCGCGTTTTATTGCTTTTGCAATGCTCGTAGCGTCGTACTGCGCATCAACTACATTAACGCCTTTTTCCCTTCCTGACTGCCGATTCCCTACATTTACGGTCGGGACTTTGAGGTACGAGCTGTCGATTATGCCCATACTCGAGTTGCCAACAAGGAGCGACGCATTTTTAAATAGCACAAGGTAATCTTCGCGCGGAATGCTTTTAAAAATATGTGTGTGCGGTGAGCCACGATACTGGTCAATCTCGGTTATAAATTCCCTGCTTCCCGTGTCAGAGTTTGGGTAACCGATAATTTTTTCCCCAGGCAGTTTTGCAATTTCCTTAAGGAGCGGTGCTATCTGCTCTTTGTATGAAACCGTATCGAGCGAAGTCGGGTGATGCAAGACAATCGTCCACGGCACACTTGCATCAAGACCATATTTTTTTCCTATTTCCTCTTTGCTTATAGGAGCAAGTGTGCGTATTTCATCGAGGCCTGGCCCTCCACTCACCACGACGCGCCATGACTCTTCACCGAGCCACTTTATGCGTTGAGCGCTTTTCTTTGTTGCTGCAAAATGAAGGTGTGAAAACTTCGTGGTGGCATGGCGTATATATTCGTCAACTACCCAGCCGGTTTTATCGCCACCGTGAATATGCGCAACCGGTATACCGAGATGTCCTCCCACGATAGCGCCTGCAAACGACTCGTCTCTGTCTCCGTTCACTAAAATGAGATCCGGGCAATGCTGCGCACAATACTCACCGATACCGCGTATTTCTTCACCAAGCGCCTCGGTCATGGCGCCCGCTTCGCGTATAGGAACAACACAGTCGACGGTAAATTCAGCCTCCACCTGAGACTGCGTCTTACCGTGAGATGCCAACGTATGTGCACCTGTGACAAGCACTTTGAGTGCAAGTTTTTTGCTTTTTTGGATCTCACGCATAATAGGCCGAAGCAAGCCGTACTCTGCACGGCTCCCGGTCACCACCAAAACAGTTTTTTTACGCGCAGCCATAGGTAGGTTAGGAGCGGATCATTCGATACGATATTTGCTCATCTTGTGCAACGTCTATCTTCAGCTTTTTGCCTACAATCTTGTCTACCTCTGTAGGCGCCAGACCGGTGCCCGGGCGCTTAAACGCCAAGTCGGCAAGAGAGAGTTTGTCTCCCGCCTTACGTGCACGAGCAGCAACAATACTCTTGCGTGCAACTTTAGCAATTATTTTTTCTCCAGGAGTTAAAACTTTTTTTCCATTACCGAGAATTTTTTCGACTCGCCTAATCTTGGTAACCATTTCTGCAAACTCACTAGGCTCGAGCGATGCAAAATGGTCGGGCCCAGGTAGATCTTTACTCA
>CAYPJX010000063.1:0-4381 GCA_964411175.1 uncultured Candidatus Saccharibacteria bacterium
ACTTATGCACTAGGTCTGCCTCACTCTGTTTTGAGGCATCAGTTGCCTGCTCAAGAGTAAAGCCATTTACCGCAAGCGCAGCGTCTTCTATCTTGGCACCGTCCCACGCACGACACTCTTCATAAAACTGCTTCGTGGGGTTATCAAAGTCTATGGCACCCACACTCAAGATAGAGTGCTTATGCGCTTCTGTTCCGGTGCACTCCACATCAACTACTATCATTGCCTTCCCATTATACGGCGAATAAATGTCTGCACGTCCTTCACCATGTTGTGGACCAGCGGAAACTTCTCAGTAGTCTTATGCAACCACCCTTCAACCGCAGGACTGAGGAGTGAGAGTATTACGAGCCCAGCCACAATAAGGAGCACGCCTGGCAAGAACGGTAGTACGATACCCACTAAACCCGCAATAATAGAGGAGAGGCCTAAAAACAAGAGCAGAATGTACTGAAAGATAGCTAGCATAGGGTCTATTTTGTAGCCGCAGGAGGCTCATGGATAATAAGACTCCCCTCTGTCCCCTCCTTGGCCGAAAGGCGGCCTAAACCAAAGGCAGAAAGAGCTACTAGGACCACTAGTGCCACTAAAAGGGCCGTAATGAGGCGATTATTGCCTTTTTTAGGGGTTTCTGGTACTATGTGGCTCACATAAGCAATATATCACTAAACGGCTATGGCACATAAAAAGGCGGGCGGAACAGCGAAAAACCTAACTGACTCACAGGCAAAATACCTGGGTGTTAAGCTCTATGCTGGCCAGGTAGCCAAGGAGGGCGCTATTATCGTGCGCCAGCGCGGCACCAAGATGGTCCCGGGCAAGAACGTTGGCCTCGGCAAGGACCACACACTCTTTGCACTTACTCGCGGTATCGTCTCATTCCGCGATGTACGCACTACCCGCTTCGACGGCAAAAAGAAGGTAAAGTCTGCAGTAGACGTTACTCCAGCAGCAGCAAACTAAACCCGCAAATCAAAACCCCGCCACATGGCGGGGTTTTTTGTTTGTATTTTATTTTGGCCTAGGCTGCTTTAATGTCGACCACCACCTCTGCCTTAGCGGTTTTGCTATGTACAAACACGGTGTGCTCGCCCACGGTCTTGATGTGCTCTGGGAGTGTTACCGCGGTTTCAGGGATAGCAATTTTATACTCCACTACCAGCTGATGCGCTATCTCTTTGCTGGTAATAGTTTTAAAGAGGCCACCCTTTTCTGTAGCGCGTGCGGAGATGGTTATACGCTTACCACGTGCAGCATTAACACGCTCGGTCAGTTCTGCTTCGTGTTTTTCGAGCTCGGCCTCATGTGCCTTTTGCTTAGCCACGAGTGCAGCAACCTTCTCAGGTGTTGCCGGCTCGGCGAGCTTCTGTTTAAAGAGAAAGTTTACCGCGTAGCCGTCGGCCACGTTTTTTACCTCATGCGCCCGTCCCACGCCACGTACATCTTTAAGAAATATGACTTGCATGCCTCTACTCTACGAGAGGCTTAGTGCGAGAGCAAGTAGTTGACCGCTGCATCAAGCTGCGGGTCTTTTTGTGCCTTCACATCTTCAATAGTGCGGTCTACTTTTATATCGGGTTTAAGGCCACCATCAGAGATAGACGAGCCGTTTGGTGTAAGCCAGCGCGCGATGGTTATTTTAAGCTGCGCGCCACCACCAAGGTCCATGAGCTGCTGCACCGAACCCTTGCCGAAGGTTGGCATACCCACCAACTTTGCTACGTTGTGCTGCTGGAGCGCTCCTGCAAGAATCTCCGACGCACTCGCCGAGCCCTGGTCTGTAAGAACCGCAACAGTAAGCTGCTTTCCTGCAAACGCATTGTAGCCAATAGAGCGGTGGTACACGTTGTCGCGCTTACCTTTGTAGTCTTCGGTTACGATAACGTCTCCTGCTGGCAAGAAGTAGCTTGCCATCTGCACTGCCGCCTCAAGGTAGCCA
Organism: uncultured Candidatus Saccharibacteria bacterium; assembly: GCA_964411175.1. GTDB lineage: Bacteria > Patescibacteriota > Minisyncoccia > Phycocordibacterales > SBAW01 > GWA1-54-10. The sequence continues at coordinate 1,940 of CAYPJX010000063.1, forward strand.
CCTGGGTTACCACGCAAGTCGATAAGAAGCTTTTTTGAACCGCTTTGTACAAAGTCGCGAAGTGCTGTGCGGAAGAGGTCTGCTGAGTTTGCCGAGAAGCTGTAGAGCTCTATCACATACACGCCGTCCTGGCGCGCGTAGTTCTTAATGATAGGTATCTGTATCGTGTCGCGCATAATGGTGATGTCGATAAGGTCCTTCTCACCTTCGCGCACGAACGAGAGTTTTACTTTAGTACCCTTCTGGCCGCGGATCTTACCCACCGCATCGTCAACACTCATACCTTCGGTCGGTTTGTCGTCTATAGCAAACACATAGTCGCCACTGCGCACCCCTGCACGCTCGGCCGGAGAGTTTTTAAGCGGTGCCACCACAATAAGTTTGCCATCTTTCTGCCCTAGCTCCATGCCTACGCCACCAAACTCGCCCTGGATATTTTCCTGGAAGGTCTGTGCTTCAACCGGCGGGAAGAATACGGTGTATGGGTCGCCAAAGGAGTCGGTAAGCCCCGCGATAGCACCGTACACGCGCTCTTGGTAGGTTGGGATAGAGCTTGAAGCGTGTGTTTCTATAAAGTTTTGGTCGAGCAGGTTCCATGCGCGCCAAAATTGCTTAAAGTCTACATTAGCAGCCGGCTTCTCGGCTGGGTCGAGTGTAAGGGTGATAACCGGAACATTCTCTCCCGTCGCACGCGCCACTTTTTCTCCGGCACCTGCAAAGGTGCCTGCCACAAATGCAGCGCCTATAAAAAGCAACATGAAGCCCGCGAGCAATTTTGGATTGCGTATGTGCATACGTTCAGTATCTCATAAAACGTCAAAAAGTGCTGCTATACTTGAGGTAAACAATGCTTACGAGGTACACGCAAAAAAATTTGACGTGGATAGACTTGGTTGCACCAACGCCTGAAGAGGCGCGTGAACTCATGAAGGAGTTCAACTTTAGCCCCGTTATAGCGCAGGAACTTCTCTCTGTCTCGGTGCGCTCCAAGGTAGAGCGTCATGAAGACTGTATATACGCGGTACTACACTTCCCCATTTTGCGCGGCACACATATGAAGCGCACTACCCAGGAAGTAGATTTCATTGTCGGCAAAAACTATCTTATAACTACACGCTTTGAAAACATTACGCCGCTCCATGTCTTTGCTAAGGCGTTCGAGGTAGACACGGTGCTTGGCCGCGAGGGCCAACGCCTCCACGGTGGCCACCTCTTTGCTGCGCTTATGCAAAATCTGTACCGTGCACTCCATAACGAGTGCGACACACTTAAGACCAAACTCGTAGATATAGAGGAAAATCTTTTCGAAGGCAATGAGCGTGATGCTGTAGTTGAAATATCTCAGATAGGGCGCACCATACACGACTTCAGACAGGCACTCGCCCCACACCAAGAGACCTTGGCGTCGCTTGAAGCTCCTATAGAGCGCCTCTTTGGGCATGAATTTTCCTTTTATATGAGGGGTATCACCGGCGAGTACGAGCGCATCCGCTACCAGAGCGATGGTTTACGCGAAGCTATGGTGGAGCTTCGAGAGACCAACAACTCCCTCCTCTCGGCCAAGCAAAATGAGGTTATGAAAAACTTTTCGGTGATGGCGTTTGTGTTTATTCCTGCCTCGCTTATCATGACCTTGTACCAAATGGGCTTGCCACACACCCCGTTTGCTGGCAATGTCGACTTTTGGTTTGTGCTCGGCGGCATCGTGGGTGTATCCCTTATATTGTTTGCCTACTTTAGAAAGAAGGGCTGGATTTAACTGACCTCATGATTTCATTCATACAACGCTTAGTCGCTAAAAAAGAAGATGCTGCTCCTCTGCCAAAACTCTCATTCCACAACACATTGAGCGGCAACAAGGAGGTTTTTAAGCCGCTTAAAGAAGGCACGGTCACTATGTATAACTGCGGCCCTACGGTGTACGGGACGCAGCACATAGGCAACATGCGTGCGGCCGTCTTTGCCGACACGCTACGCCGCACGTTCCTCGCATGGGACTACTCGGTGAAGCAGGTCATAAACATTACCGACTTCGGCCACCTCACTTCAGATGCAGACGAGGGTGAAGACAAAATGTCTCAAGGCCTTAAGCGCGAAGGGATGGAACCAACGCTTGAGAATATGCGTGTATTGGCAGAGAAATATGCGGAGGAATATTTTGGTGACATCGCGTCACTCGGGCTCGACACTAAAAGTATTACCTTCCCTCGCGCGAGCGACTACATCGCCGAACAGATAGCACTTATAAAAACACTGGTAGAGAAAAGCTACGCGTACGAAACTCCAGATGGCGTCTACTACGACACTTCGCGTTTTGCTTCCTACGGCAAGCTCGGCAACATTAACCTCTCCGGCCTTAAGGAGGGCGCACGAGTAGAGAGTGGCTATAAGCGCGGCCCCTTCGACTTTATCCTCTGGAAGGCCGACCAAAAGCTTGGCTGG
>CAYPJX010000064.1:0-355 GCA_964411175.1 uncultured Candidatus Saccharibacteria bacterium
AGATTTCGGCCGACGCGCTCGGCTTCGACATGCTCGATACCGCGACCTTCTCCGCCGGTCATCCCTTCGAGAAGTACGATCGCCTGCGCGCCGTCGGACCAGTCGTGCGCCATCCCGGCAGCGCCACGCAGCCTCTCCGGGTATACGCTCGATGGAGCCGTCGCCACCGCACTCTTCTACTCGCTTAGGCCAAACAAACTTTTTCTCTTTGCCTGTGCGCAACTCAGGAAGCACTCGCACGATGTCGGGTATAACATCGCCTGCCTTTTGAAGCACCACCGTGTCACCAATGCGGACATCGAGCCTCAGTATTTCGTCCTCGTTATGGAGCGTTGCACGCGAGACGGTAGTACCT
>CAYPJX010000064.1:365-4374 GCA_964411175.1 uncultured Candidatus Saccharibacteria bacterium
GGGTGTAAGTGGGCAACTGGAGTTATAGCACCCGTGCGCCCAACCTGCAGCACAATATCTTCAACTTTGGTGGTTACCTGCTCAGCAGGAAACTTAAAGGCGATGCCGAAGCGTGGCGCCTTTCCGGTGTAGCCAAGTGCTTCTTGGTACTTTCGCTCATTTACCTTTACCACTACACCATCTACCCAATACCCTTGTGCCTTATGTTTTGTTTTAAAATGATTCCAATAGGCAATAACACCCGCTACTCCATGCACAAGCTTGGCATGAGGATTTACCTTGAAACCAAGTTCTCGTAAATAAGAAAGTTCTTCAAGCTGCGTTTCTGGTATTTCCTCTGTTGAATATGCTGCATCGTATATAAAGGTGTCGAGCCCACGCGAGGCAGCTACCTTAGGGTCGAGTTGGCGTATAGAACCAGCTGCAGCATTGCGAGGGTTTGCAAACAGAGGCTCCCCTTCTGCTGCTCTCTGTTTGTTAATTTTCTCGAGGCTCTCCTCACTCATCCACACTTCACCCTCAACTATCACATCGACCGGCCGAGAAAGGGAGAGTGGCACTGAGTCTATGGTGCGGACGTTATGGGTCACATCTTCCCCAACCAAACCGTTTCCCCTCGTTGCGGCAGTTTCAAGCACTCCTGTTTTATAGGTGAGCACCACCTTGAGCCCGTCTATCTTAAGCTCACACGTATAGTCGACACCTTTTTCAACTTCAGGATAGGTGTCTTTCAGCATACGCCTCACTCGCGCATCAAACTCCTGTATCTCTTGTTCATTAAAAGCGTCGTTAAACGACCACTGCGTCACCTCGTGGGTAACCTTTTTAAATTGAGGGAGCGGCTCACCGGCCACGCGTTGTGTAGGAGAGTCTGGCACTATCAGCTCCGGATATTGCCGCTCAAGTTCCGCAAGTTCATGCATGAGAGAGTCTCGCGCAGCTTCCGGTATCTCTTCGCGGTCGAAGACATGGTATTGCCTGCGATAATGGTTTATTGCGTTCTTTAGCTTGTCGTAGCGCTCCCTAACATCTTTTCCTGCCATAGATACTAGCTTAGAGCTTCTTTGAGTAGTGCGCTAGTAGTTAACCATGAGTGTACGTTCAAGTTTTAGAATACTGCCTGTACAGGTGTTAAAACCGTGCGAAATGATGGTGGTCTGCGAAGGATTGCCGGCCTTACCCACCTCAACCAAGGCACACGGCGCACTTGCGGTAGTGCCCAGGGAAAACCAGAATGTCGTTGTTGCCGCACGCTCATAGTATGGGTTGCCATTTGCCGGATAGGCGATACTCCACGCAGTGTTTACTGGCGCCGCACCAGCGACAATATCTTGGCTGTTGCAGACCACCGTTCCTGCGCCCACACTTGCACCAGTGTCGCTCGGAGCCATTTTTGCAGCGGTCGCCGTTGCAAATGCGCTTTGGTCTAAGTCGCCCGGGAGCGCGTCGTTAAAGTTTAGGTCCCAATACAGTGCGCACTCGGCTCCAGTGTCGGCAGCGTAAATTGCATACTGCGACTGTGTTGCAACTTGGGAGAGTGCCGTATTACGCAGGAGGAGGTCGTAAATAACCAAGCCGACACTGAGCGCCAAAGAGGCAACAAGTGTTGCAAAAAATATAGTAAAACCCCTGTTATATGTACGCATTATTGCCATGAGTAAATATTTTCGTAGACCACCACCTGCCTCGTTACCCCGCCCAAGTCGAGCCACGAGACCGTGACGGTGAGCTTGTATTCGTATGCATTAATGTTGGTGAGTAGTATTTTCCTGGTAAACGCTGTTTTGCTTATACCAGAGCCTGAGGTGGTGTAAGTGTAGCGCATAGCAGTTGCATCGTAATACAGAGCGCTACATGTAGCAGAACAAACCGTGGGTACGTCGTTAGGCGTATTCGAAGTGGTGTCTACCTGACAACCATTTGCATCAATACAGGGCGTAAGGTCAACCGGGCTTACCGCCCCTGCTCCTGTTATCCAGTCTCCACTCTGAAGCACATTGGAGTCTCTCACAAAGCGCACATACTCAACCGCATCTTGAGCCAAGAAGAAAGCGGTGATCTGCTCCTTTGCGACCAGAGAGTTGTTGAGCGAGCGAGCAGCTATAGAAAGTGGGCCGGCTATCGCACTCGCAAGTATCATAACCGCCACCAGTGTCTCTATAAGCGTAAAGCCTCGCGGGCGCGGTATCTTTTGTAGGAATGAAAAAATGTGTTTCATGTTAGCGGTCGTACAAACGCTGTGTGATAGATGTTTGTATATTGAACGCAGAGTTCTGTGTGGTACTTATTTTCACATAGCCCGTTGCAGTAATAACTACGTTAGGTTGGAGTAAGTCTGAAGGGTCCCCCACTACGTCGGGCGTAGCGTGGTAAGAACCGCGTAGGTAGAAGGTTAGGTTGGTGACCACCACTTCTGGAGCGGTAATGGGCACAAACGTGCTGCCATTGTCGGTTGAGCGCAGAATGCAGCCTTGTGGAGCGGTGGGCTGGGCACAGTCGTTAGCGTCGGTGGAATATTTGTACACTGTTTGCACGCCCGACTGCGACGTAAATTTAAAGTAGGTACCACCCGGGCTACCTCCAACGCCGCAGTCGTAACTCGAGTTGTCGACACAATGATAGTCGTACCCTGTGCGGATGTTGCGCGTCATGCTCTCTATAGCAAAGTTTAGGTTGTTCATCACTGAGGATATAGTTTCCGCTTTGCGGTCTGCAGCCGAGATAGAAAGTAATGCACCAAGAGAGATGGTCATAACGATAGAAAATATCGCCACCGACACCATAAGTTCAATAAGTGTAAATCCTCGCGTATGCATAGTTATGAGCCTTGCAAGCCCACCGAGATTTGCCCGGTAAGACCCACGGTAATTCGTCTGTAGTCTGTAGATGCTCCTGCGTCACCTTGTAGCCGTATAGATGCACTAGTGTACGCAGGAGTGCCTGTAGGCTGGCACGCGGTTGCTTCAAGGTTGGTTGCAAAACAGGAGTCTGGGTCGGGGCGCTTAAAGAGGATAGTTAGGTAAGTGAGCGTCGGTGAGCATGTTTGGGTAACGCCTGAAGTGACGCAAAACTCACTCATGGTAAAACCGTTGCTGAGCGTAAATGTTTGTACACTTTCCCCGTTGTCATATTGCTGATTGTTGTTGAGGTCGGCAAAAAGTATGTAGGTGTTGGAGCCATTACTAAAGTACACACCGTACGCCTTAGCGCTGGTACCACCACTAAAAGCACTAACCGCACTCTCACGCGTTGCAGTGCCATACACTTGCGCTTGGCGTATAGAGAGCGCAACACTGTACGCAACACCTCGCAAAATGGTGGAGCTGTTAAACCTTTGTTGGCGTAGCAGGAACCCGGTCGTAAAGATGAGCATTATGGTTACCACTACCACAAGCTCTATGAGGGTAAACCCTCGCACAGACTGTCGATGCGTTACTTTAATACTAGCCAAAGAAAACCATCGAGAAAAAATCGATATGAAACGCATAAGCAAGAAACATCCCTAAGACCAAAAAAGGTGCGAAGGGTATCTCGCTTACTATTGTAAGGTGGCCATGACCCCTTGGCCACCCAACCTTGGAGGACAACATGAGCAATATGCCTACTATCGCACCACTCCAAAACGCCATCATGAGTGCGGAGACACCGAGCGAGAGCCCGAGGAGCCACCCTATACTGAGTTCAAGCCCGCTGTCGCCCCAACCCATCCACTTGCCTCCCGAAACGAGAGAAAAAAGAAAGAGCGGCAGCGCAAGCACCGGGCCAGCAAGGAGCGCCGTGAGAGACGGCATGCCCACCTGCAGAGTGTTGAGGTCAAAGAAAAGTGAAAAGAGGCTCAACGCCACAAGCAGTCCTGAGCATACCCACGGGATGATAGTGTGCTTGAGGTCGTATACCACAACAAATAAGAGGACCATCCACACCACAAACCAAAAAGCTGCTGCAAGTAATGACTGCTCAGTTAGGTATATAGAGACCGTAAGGAGCGCTGCAACTACCTCAACTATAG
>CAYPJX010000065.1:0-4201 GCA_964411175.1 uncultured Candidatus Saccharibacteria bacterium
ATGAGCCAGGGGTATCGTATGGCGTTTGACGACATGGCAAAGGGAAACAGTAGCCAGGGTCAGGGAATAGACGCCGATGCAAAAGTGGCTACTAAGTGCGAGACGTGGCAGGCAAACGAAACCGTCTTCGCGCTCCCGACCAACGTTACCTTTAATGAAATTGGCGTACCCGGAGTACCTCAAACAAACACGGGAACAAAGAGCGACACCTCTGTTGGTGCAGAGGCAAATACAAATATGTCGGGCAAGGTGCCAACCGCACAGGAATATACTGCACAGCAATGTGCGGCATGCGCTGCAGTGACCGACCCGTCTGCTAAGGCACAGTGCATAGCGGTATTTGATTGCCCGGCACAATAGTATTTTTGTGCACGACTATGCTTTCAGATGAACTAAAAAAAGTAGTGAAGGGCGAGGTGCTTACCACTCCCGAGGCGCTCGAGGCAGCCTCTCGCGACGCAAGCCTCTTTAAGGTTACTCCCGAAGTGGTGGTATACCCGCAGGACACTAAAGATGTTGAAGCACTAGTAACCTTTGTGAGTGAAAAGAAGCAGCAAGACCCTAAGGCGCGCATATCTCTTACTGCGCGCTCGGCTGGTACCGACATGTCGGGAGGCCCCCTCAGCGAGTCTATCGTGCTCGACGTTACCAAACATCTCAATAAGATTATCGAAGTAACCGAGCAGTCGGCGGTAGTGGAGCCTGGCGTGTTTTACCGTGACTTCGACCGCGAGACCAAGAAAAAGGGAGTCGAGCTCCCAAGTTACACCGCGAGCCGTGAGTTAAACACCGTGGGCGGTATGGTGGGCAACAACTCTGGCGGTGAAAAAAACCTTAAGTACGGCAAAACTGCACGTTATGTCGAAGAGCTCGACGTAGTGCTTGCAGACGGCAAGGTACATACACTTAAAAAACTCGAAGGCGAGGCACTCACACAGAAGCTTGCTGAAGAGGGTTTTGAAGGCGAACTGTATCGCAAGATGGCTGCACTAGTGGGCACGCCTGCGCACCAGAAAATTATCGAGGAGCATAAGCCGCATGTTGAAAAAAATTCTTCTGGCTATGCATTGTGGGACATTGGTAACGGCAAAGACTCTCTTGACTTAGCGCGCCTCATGGTAGGCGCGCAGGGGACGCTTGGCATACACACCCGTATGAAGCTAGGTTTGGTAAAGCCTAAGCCCTATGCGGCCATGACCGTCTTGTTTGTAAAAACTCTCTCAGAGCTCGGTGTCATTATCCCCGAGGTACTTAAGCATGGCCCCGACAGCTTCGAGTCGTATGACGACCACACGTTTGGTATTGCGGTTAAATATTTCCCTGAGTTTGCCTCACAAATGAAAGCCGGCATCATTTCTCTCGGTATTTCGTTTTTACCTGAGGTGCTTATGGTTTTAACGGGTGGCGTGCCCAAGCTCGTGCTCATGGTTGAGTTTAGAGGAGATACGCAAGACGAGGCGCTTAAAAAAGCAGAGGAGCTTGCTGAGAGTATTGCCAAGCAACATGGCAAAGTAAAAGTGCGTGTTGCAAAAAACGAGAAGGCCGCGCGCAAGTATTGGGTAGTGCGCCGCGAAAGTTTTAGCCTGCTTCGCAAGAAAGTGCGTGGCAAGCGCACAGCGCCATTTATCGATGACTTCGTGATACCGCCTATGCGGATGCCCGAGTTTCTGCCGAAGTTGGAAAATATACTTTCAAAATACGACCTTACGTACACTATTGCCGGGCATATAGGCGACGGCAACTTCCATATAATCCCACTGGTAGACCCGAAGCGTGCTGACACTGCAAAGATAATCGACGAGCTTTCGCATAAAGTGTATGACCTGGTTATAGAATACCAAGGCTCCATTTCAGGCGAGCATAACGATGGGTGGATACGCACGCCTTACGTTGAGAAGATGTTTGGCCCCGAGATGTACGCGCTTTTCCTCGAGACAAAAAAGATATTTGACCCACTCAACATCTTTAACCCTGGTAAAAAAGTAGGTTCCACCTTCTCCGACGCGTTCGTAAAGCTCGACCTCCCAGGAGTAAAAAAGAATTAGTTCACATAAAACAACCCCCAAGCGCATGCGCTTGGGGGATTGCTATACGGTGAAAAATCGCCACCGCAAGCAATTGAAAGCGCACTTGAGGTACGCGGCTGGCTCGTGGAACACAATCTCGTGCAAAGAGCGGAAGTTTGGCACCAGATGAAAGCTAGCTTGCCAGCCGAGGTCTTTCACGCTGTGCTTCCAGGCATGCCAGACCATCCACAGACGGCCAAGCTGGCTCCAGTCAGACACAAAGTGTACACGTACACGCTGGTCCTCCCATTCTTCTGCCTCGAAATACGCTTGGTTGAGGCTTGCAATGGTGTCGTCGAAGGTGCCTTTGGTGCCGTGACGTGCGTCACTAAAAAATTCAGCAGCGTCCGTCACGTAGGCATTTTCAAACTCAGGCAAATTCCTTACGTAGTCGGCAACATTTTTGCCGAGGGGAATTGGACCCAAGAGCTCAAGCTCTCTCCCTTGCGGTAACATGTTCTGCGAGAAGTGGAGCATACACATGCTCGAAACTTTCTTTTCTCGCAGAAGCTTTTGCGCTACAGCGATCCGAGCCTTCGTTCCACGCCCGTTGGGGAGTGAATCGTCGTCTCCGACAAATCCGTAGGTTGGTATGATGAGTGCGTCTTGCACGATATGCTCCTTCAGTTACTCCTAATTAGATTATACAATAATAATATTTATAGTCAAAGTACCTATCCCTCTATATACAAAGAAAGCGCCCGGCAGAAATTTCTGCCGGGCGCACTGCGTTTAGGCGGCGTCCGCAAGCGAGTAGTTGGAGTACTCGAAATTGCCGGTCACCTCCCGTTCGATAGACAGGAACGGTGGCAGCCGCACGTCGCGGTCTTCCTCCGAGGTCTCGATCTCGAGCATCACGAGCCCGCTGCGATGACCTTCAAAGACATCGAGCTCGCAGTACTGGCCGTCGAAGCTGAAGCAGTGGCGGGTCTTGTGGATCGGCTTGAGGCTACCGTCACGGCGCACCAGGAGCCCCTGGTACTCGCGCTCAGTAAGAATGCGCTCCTTCTCCACGTTGACCCCCGGACCCTTCTTCTGCTTCGTGGTGTGGATGTAGGTCCACACGTTGTTCTGGCCGCGCGCGCGAACGCGCTCGACACCCATACCGCGCGGCACGAGGTAGTGCTGCACGATGTCGACCGGCACCGCATGCGAGGGGAGTGAAGCAGGGTCGAAGTCCTTCACCAGGAACTTACGCTCCACCTCCAGCGGCTCGGGCTCGCCCAAAATGCGTGCGAGCGACTTCAGTCCGTGCTCGAGCTTGTCCTCGAAGCTCTGGCCCTTCCGGTTCTCAACCAGGGAGAGGTGTGGCACACCCATCCATGCGTCGTGCGTACGTGCGTTGAGCACGCGTGCTTCCTCGAGGCCTTCATAGCGAGCAGTGTTGCTCGCGCTCGAGTAAAACTCCTCGGCGCCGTTTGCCGCACTCTGCAGGAAGATAACTCCTGCGTAGCGCCGCACCAGTTCTTCTTCAGCCCGGAGGCCGTGTGCCAGGCACAACGCGTGGAAAGAAGCGTCGTCCATGTAGGCCTTCTGGTCGAAGATGCCGCGGTCGCAGATGAGAAGCGGCCGCTCAAAGGTTTCGCGAGCCACTTCTTCGAACACGCGTTCCATATGGAGCACGTGGGAGATCACCGCTTCTTGGAAGGCGGGGTGGCGCGGGTTGAGCCCGCCGGTAATGTAGATAGTGGCTGCCTCAGGCACGATGAGCGGCTGGTAGCCGCGGTCGCTGCACCAGGCACTTGCCTTGGCCAACATGGTGGTCTTACCAGCGCACGGGCCGCCGGTAATAACAACCTTGGGGATCGCCTGCATCTTTGCCTCCTGTGATGGTACGTATCCACTTCCCACAGTACCCGATAGCGCCAAGGAGCGCCACTTACATTTGTGTATGTTGTGTACGTTTTCTCCGCTTGAGAGGTATACTTAAGCAATGGAGCCGTTAGCCTCTAAAATAAGGCCCAAAAGTCTGGAGGAGTTTGTGGGGCAGGAGCACTTGGTGGCGCCTGGTAAACCTCTGCGCGAGGCTATAGACGGCAAACATCTTTTTTCTTTTGTGTTGTGGGGCCCGCCTGGGAGCGGCAAGACCACGCTCGCACGCATCTATGCCAACGCGCTCGATGCAGATTTTTATG
>CAYPJX010000066.1:0-4045 GCA_964411175.1 uncultured Candidatus Saccharibacteria bacterium
TGGGTCTCATAGCAGGCTCTGTAGAGCGTTTCCCTACCCTCGGGGAAAAGGTTAAGGTTCCCGCGATAGGGTGGCAGCACGTGCAGCGTGGAAATACAGAAAATGCGACACGACTATTTAATAATATAGAAGACCCTACGTTCTACTTCGTGCACTCCTACATTCTCAAGCCTGCTCTCTCTCGGAGTGAGCTCGCTACGACATCCTATGCAGGGTTTCACTATTGTGCCGTAGTGGGTGAGGGAAATATTGTAGGAACGCAGTTTCATCCTGAGCGCAGTGGCAAGGCGGGTCTTACCTTGCTGCAAAATTTTATTTCTTCTGTATAGTCTAGGTATGGAAACAGGGATGTACGGTCTGCCGCTTGAGGTAAAGTTTTGTACGCGCTGCGTGATCTCCAACCAGCGCCCAAGCTCTACTGTTGAGTTTAAAAATAGTGGCAAGGAAGCAAAGACAACTATCCATTTTGGCGAGGATGGCATCTGCGATGCGTGTCGCTTTGCAGAAAAGAAAAAAGAAGGCATAGATTGGGAAAAGCGCGAAGCAGAGCTTGTTGCTCTCTGCGACAAATTTAGAAGCACCGACGGCAGCTATGACTGCTTAGTGCCGGGAAGCGGTGGCAAAGACTCGGTGATGGCAGCGCACCTCCTTAAATATAAATACGGCATGCACCCGCTCACCGTCACCTGGGCGCCGCATATCTACACCTCATGGGGGTGGAACAACTTCCAGTCGTGGATACATGCAGGTTTTGACAACCACCTTACGACTCCAAACGGCAGGGTACACCGCTTGCTTACGCGCCTTGCGGTAGAAAAACTATTTCACCCATTTCAACCGTTCGTGCTGGGCCAAAAAGGTCTTGCGCCAAAAATGGCACTTCTTCATAAGATTCCACTCGTCTTTTATGGTGAGAGCGAAGCGGAGTACGGTAACCCTATCGCGGACAACACAACTTCCGAGCGCGACTGGAAATATTTCACCGCGCAGGATGAATCTGAAATTTACCTCGGTGGCACCTCGCTTAAAGACCTTCGAGAAATCTATGGGGTAGAGCGCCACGAGCTCGACCTCTATATGCCTGCAAACCCACAAGAGGTTACGGCAGCGGGGATAGAGGTGCATCAGCTTGGCTACTACGTGAAGTGGCATCCGCAAGGTGCCTACTACTACGCGAGCGAACATGCCAATTTCCAAGCCTCACCTGAGCGCACTCCTGGCACGTACAGCAAATACAATACTATCGACGACAAGATAGATGACTTTCACTACTACACGACGTTCATTAAGTTTGGTATTGGCCGTGCAACCTACGACGCTGCGCAGGAGGTGCGCAATGGCGACATTACCCGCGAGGAAGCGGTAGCGCTTGTGAAGCGCTTTGACGGCGAGTACCCGAGCCGCTTTGAGGACGAGATCTTTAAGTATCTCTCCATTAGCGAAAAAGAATTTCCAAAAGCTTATAAAGCGTTTGCACATCCCGAAATGAACCGAGAGTACTTTGCGCAGCTTGCAGACCAGTTCCGCCCACCGCACTTGTGGAAAAATGTTGATGGCGAGTGGAAGCTTAAACACCAAGTGTTATGAGAGACATCTTTGCCGGCTACCGACTCTTCTCTATAGACCCGAAAAAGTCTCGCAGCAAAGACTTTTATAAAAATATGCTCGAGTATCGAGCGCATGTTATGAAAAAGTTTGCGAAGGCGGTAAAAAAGCCTTCGGAGTTTTCGTGTATTTTGTGTAAGTTCAAAAAGGGAACAGAGTTCCTTACATTTGAGAAATATACGCTCATTGAGTGTGCACGTTGCAAATTAGTTCAGCCAAATGTAGACATGGGGCTCGCGGGAGGGCATGAGATGTACGATGACCCAAAAAATATTAAGGACACCGTCCGTGAGATCGTTGAGACCTACGAGTACCGCAAGAGCGTTCATGCTCCTGAACGGCTCAAGTATTTGATGGAGAAGACGAAGCTAAAAAAAGCGCAGATCAACCTGCTTGATGTTGGGTGCGGGCCCGGCTACTTCCTTAGTTACCTCAAAGACCAGCACATAAAAAACAAAGGGCTCGAGCTCACCGACTTTTTGGTAGACATTTGCAATAAGCAGGGGCTTAACGTTGCAGGAACCGAGCTTAAAGACGAGAAGCAAAACACCTACACTGCGCTTACGCTCTTTGACGTGCTCGAGCACCTCACCGACCCTGTCGCATTTTTTACTGACGCAAACCGTGCGATGAAAAAAGGTGGGTTTGTGATGGCATACACGCCGCACATACACTCGCTTGCGTATCGCCTCCAAGGCGCGCGGCAAAACACGCTCTACCCATTCCAGCATGTGGCCTTTTTCGACCCTTCGTCGCTTGCGTATCTCGCTAAAAAAACAGGGTTTGAGATAGTAAGTATTGAGTACTTCGGGCTCGACCTTATGGACTACTTCTCGATGAAGTCGTACGACGACAAGCGTGACTATCTTGAAGTATTTAAAGAGGCAATACCGCTCCTTCAGGCAGTCGTTGACCAGCAGGGTGTCAGTAACCATATGCGCGTAATTCTTAAAAAGACTGCACATGTATAAGAACCAACACATAGTACTTATCATTCCAGCACGAGGCGGCAGCAAGCGCCTGCCTGGTAAAAATATAAAGCCCCTGAACGGCAAGCCGCTCATTGTATACGCTATTGAGGCAGGGAAGCACTCTGCGTATGTAGACCGCGTGGTGGTCTCGACCGACGATGAAGAGATAGCACGGGTGTCGCGTGAAGCGGGCGCTGAGGTGCCATTTATACGCCCAGAGGAGCTCTCGACCGATGATGCGCGTGTGCTACCGGTTATGCAGCATGCGGTCTTAACACTTGAGAAAGAAGGTAAGCCTATCGACCTTGTAGTGCTTATACAACCAACAATCCCAGGGGTTTTAGCGAAGGATGTTGATGCAGCGATAGAGAAACTGGTTTCATCAAGTGCAGATTCCTGCATGTCGGTATGTGAAATAAGTGACCGTCCCGAACTCATGGGTACGGTAGATGAACAGGGCTTCATGAAGCCCTATGCGGGGGGTTCATATACCCCGGTACGTGAAATGCCGCCACTGTATCGCATTAATGGCGCGGTCTATGTCGAGAAAAAGAGTCTTTTGATCGAGCAGGGAAAGATATACGACGAAGAAAAAAGCGCTGTAGTTTTTATGCCACGCGAGCGTTCCGTAGACATAGACACGGAACTTGATTTTAAGCTAGCGGAAGCGGCGCTGCGCGCTGCGTAACTTTTGACACCAAACTATAGTTGTAGTTTAGTGAATATATGAAGCATATAAAAGCTTTTTCGATAGCGGGCAAAAAGGTTGGTGAAGGCCAGCCGGTTTTTGTTATTGCCGAAGTGGGGGTTAATCACAACGGTTCGATTGCGAACGCAAAAAAACTCATAGATGCGGCAAAAGCGGCCGGTGCGGATGCGGTCAAGTTTCAGATGTGCGACCCGGACGAAATGGTTGTCACTACGGCCCCCAAGGCCGCCTACCAGGAAAAGACAGCAAAAGGCGAGTCTCACTACGACATGCTGAAGCGTCTTTACTTCGGCTCAAAGGAACACAAGGAACTTATTGCGTATGCAAAACAGAAAAAAATTATTTTTTTCTCAACCCCGTTTTCAATAAAAGATGCGAAAGAGCTCATCAAGCTCAAGATGCCAGTATTTAAGGTTGGTTCGTCCGATACTAATAACACACCACAGCTACGCGTCATCGCTGCGGCGAAAGTTCCGATAATCCTCTCGACCGGCATGACTGATCTTGTTGAAACTAAGAGATCGGTCGCAACACTGAAGAAAGCTGGTGCCTCACAGGTGGTTGTACTCCACTGCACCACTGCATATCCCACCAACGACGAGGATGTAAACCTTCGTGCTATGGAAACCATGCGCCGTGCACTTAACCTCCCGGTTGGATACTCCGACCATACGCCGGGTAGCGACGTTGCTCCTGCTGCGGTTGCACTTGGGGCCACCGTAATAGAAAAACATATTACGTTGAGTAAAGATCTACCTGG
>CAYPJX010000067.1:0-321 GCA_964411175.1 uncultured Candidatus Saccharibacteria bacterium
AAAAGATAAAGGGCGCCCGGAGGCGCCCCTATAGGAAAAATGCTAGTCGGCGTAGATCTGCACGACCATGCTGGGTTTGCAGCTCATCATGAGCCCCGACGGCTTAACATGCACGAAAATGCGCATCTGCACGTCGTCGTACCGGGCCACTTTGCCCGACTGATAGTGCCCGTCGGCGTCTTTGAACATGAGGTGGAGTTGTGGAAGGTCCTTTTCCGTTTTACCGAGCTCTTTGAGCTTTTGCCGCAAGAGCAGAACCTCAGTGTCTCTGCTCGGCGGCACAACACCCTTGTGCCGGCTGACCGCAATGCGGTGTGCCTC
>CAYPJX010000067.1:331-3944 GCA_964411175.1 uncultured Candidatus Saccharibacteria bacterium
TCGGAATGTTGGTTGACCCGACCGATGAAAGTCTCCGGTATATTACTGCCAGACATGTACAAAACCTCCTGAACTGTACCAATTATTTTATACGACAGAAAATTACAAAAGACAAGAAAGTATTGTCATACCGTGGGCCTTTCTTTTTTCGAAATAATTTTTTTATGTGCGTGTAGTAATAAGTGAAGGCACAGATGCGACGCCATGCGGATCTTGTGCCGGCCATGGCACTCATTACGAACTTAACTCTTCACGCATATGAATCTTAAAAACAAATTTACCAAGCCTATTGTGGCACTCGCAGCGCTCGCCACGGTGGGTGCAGGCGCAGGTGCCGCAGCACTCGCAAGTGCAGACACTGCAGTAAACGACACTTCAACCCAAGCAGGAGTTACGCGCCCAGACCGTGCACCAGGCGTACACGGCAAGATAACCGCTATCTCGGGTACTACGCTCACCATAACCAACGAGCGCAGCAACACCACCTACACGGTTGATGCAAGTGCAGCAACGGTTATGAAGGCAAGTGCGGGCGCAGCGCCAACTACTTCTTCAGTTTCTTCCCTCGCAGTAGGCGACATAGTACATGCTCGGGGCACCGTCTCCGGCACCAGCGTTACCGCTACCAACATCATGAGTGGCATGATGGGCGGCAAAGGCTTCGGTGGCCGTGGCCACGGTACTGCAGGCACGGTAACTGCTGTCTCTGGTAATACCATCACCATAACTGGTGACAACGGTACCTCATACACCGTTGACGCATCTTCAGCAAAGGTAAGCAAAGTGGTCGAGGTGTCAGTCTCTGACATTAAAGTAGGCGACCGTATCGGTGCAGAGGGTAGCGTATCCGGCACTACCGTCACCGCACAGCGCATTATGACCGGCCTCCCTGAACGCCCGGCAGATGCACCAGCACAGCAGTAAATACACCTCCTTCGGTTTCTTCCCAAACCTAAAGCCCCTATCTGGGGGCTTTAGTGCGTAGTGAAATAAATATATGCGTTGGGTGTACTATACCGAGGTGGAAGAAGCATCAGCACAACCAACAGACGAGGCAGTTGCCAAGCGTGTACAAGACGGGGAGATAGACGCTTTCGGTATCTTGGTGGAGCGTTACGAGCAAAAGCTCCTGCGCTATGGGAGGAAATTTCTCTCTCGCAGCGAAGACATCGAGGACATTGTGCAAGATGTGTTCCTGAGCTCCTACCAGAACATTAAAAGCTTCGACGTCTCACAGAAGTTTTCCCCCTGGATATACCGTATAGCGCACAATGCCTTGGTAAATGGTTTACGGCGTCACAAGAAGAGCCCGGTGGTGTTTGTAGACTTCGATGCGTTTGTAGCTCACCCGGTGTACGAAGACCCTGTCCCGCGCGAGCGCGAGCAAGAGGAAGTGAAGCAAATGATAGAGAAGTCGCTCGCCACACTCAAAGCTCACTACCGCGAAGTCCTCGTCCTCTATTACCTTGAAGAACTTTCATACAAAGAAATCGCCGATATTATAAAAGTGCCAACCGGCACCGTGGGCATTAGGCTCAAACGGGCAAAGGAGGCACTCAAGAAGGCATACGAAGAAACCGTACAACATCATGGAGCATAACGAACAACAGAAAAATATGAAGGAGTCGATCTTGGGTGCGATAAAAACCAAGCGTCTGTCTATGCACCCCAAGTACTACTTTTGGTTGCGTGTTGCCGCGCTCGTGCTTGTTTCTGCTGCGGTGTTCTTTATCTCAACCTTCATCTTCAACTTCATACTGTTTAGTATCCGCATCAACAGCCAAGACACCTTCCTTTCGTTCGGGCCGCGCGGCTGGGGTGCGTTCTTCTACTTCTTCCCGTGGCACCTCTTTGCACTCGATGTGGTGTTGGTTGGTGTGCTCTTGTGGCTCCTGCGCCAATTTAAATTTGGCTACAAGAGCCCCATGCTCTACATACTCCTCCTCCTCGTGGTGGTTACGGTGGCACTGGGTACGCTCATAGATCGCGGCACAGGTCTCAACGACAAGTTTCTACGCGATGCAGACGAGCGCCGCTTGCCACGCCCTATAAACGATGTCTATGGCCATGCACGCCGCCTACCGCCGCCCGGAAGTGGCTTCTGCAAAGGCTGCACCGTTATATCGGTCAACGGCAATACCCTTATAGTTGCCGACCCACGTGCAAGCACTACGCCTATCATGGTTACCTTGCCTTTAAACGACCCACGAGCAACCACCTCGGGCCTTGAGGCGGGCGATGTTATCTTTGTAGCAGGCGACAAACAGGGTGATGCTATACGGGCGTTCGGCGTGCGGAAGATGCTGCTCCGCGAAATGAAATAATCTCGACAGTCCTTTGTACTAAAGAGCACAGGCACGTTGCTGATACCCATTTTTACTATCTTTTTATGCGAATAGTTTCATCACTCAAAACTTCCGTTGCGGCAGGTACGAAGCTCGTAAAAGCACATCCGTTTATTGCAGGTGGGGCGCTCTTAGCACTTATAGGTGGTGGATGGTTTGTGAGCCAGACGCTTTTTAAAGCTCCCGCGCAGACACGTTACGTGCTTGGCGAAGTTACACGCGGCACCATCATTGCAACAGTAACAGGTGCGGGGCAGGTGTCTTCCTCCCGCCAGCTCGACATTAAGCCTGAAGTCTCTGGTACGGTTACCTACGTTGCGGTAAAAGCGGGAGAGAAAGTAGAGAAGGGGCAACTTCTTTTTTCTATAGACTCGGCCGACGCGCAAAAAGCACTACGCGATGCGCAGAACAACCTCGAGAGTGCACAACTCTCGCTTGAGAAGCTCACTAAGCCTGCGAGTGGCCTCACACTAACTCAAGCACAAAACGCAGTCTCGAACGCAGAAGATTCTCTTACGAAAACATACAGCACTACAGAGAGCGATATAGTGGCAGTGTTTCTCGACATGCCAGACCTCATGACTAGTCTGCAAGACGTGGTTACAGGAACGGGCGCTTCGCGTGGCAGCCAGTGGAATATCGACTACTACTATAATGCGATCGTTTCTTACGAGGACAAGGCGCGCACGTACCGTGACGATGCATATAACTCCTACGTTGCGGCGAAGGCGGCATATGACAAGACCTTTGCCGAGTATCAGCTCCTTGGTACCAACCCAACTAACGAACAAGTTGAAGCAATGGCAAAAAAGACGAACGACATGATGAAACTTGTTTCTGATGCGCTCAAAAAATCTAATGCATTCTTGCAGCTCTACAACAACACCATAACCAACAGGAACGCGACGCCTTCCTCGGTGGCCACGGCAGCACTTACGAGCCTCTCAAGCGATATACAGAGCACTAACACGCGTGTTTCAAACCTCACGTCCGACATAACTGGTATCAAGAGCAACACACAGTCGCTCACCGAGAAGCAGCAGTCGCTTCAGGAGCTCATCGACGGTGCCGACCCGCTTGATGTACGCACCAGCGCGCTCACGGTCTCGCAGCGCCAGGACGCAGTTGCCGACGCACAGCGCACCTTGGCTAAATATGCGGTGCGTGCGCCATTTGCCGGCACCATAAGCGCAGTCAGCGTGTATGTGGGTGACGAAGCGGGGGGTAGTGCTGCGGCAACACTCGTAACACCGCAGCAGATAGCAAAA
>CAYPJX010000068.1:0-1547 GCA_964411175.1 uncultured Candidatus Saccharibacteria bacterium
GAGCGCACGGAACACATTATTACCATTGAAGACCCTATCGAGTACCTCTTTGAAAACAAGAAATCTCTTATAAACCAGCGTGAAGTAAAGCTCGACACACAAGACTTTCAAACGGCACTACAGTCTGTTTTCCGCGAAGATGTAGACGTGGTGATGATAGGTGAAATGCGTACGCCAGAAACCATGGCAACCGCGGTGACCGCTGCAGAGACCGGCCACTTAGTGTTCTCGACACTCCACACCAACAACGCGGCGCAAACTATTGACCGTATTATAGACTCCTTTCCGGCAAACCAGCAGGAACAGATACGCATACAGCTCTCGGGGTCTCTCGCAGGCATCTTTTCTCAGCGTCTTATACCGCGTATTTCTGGCGGCCTCATACCCGCGTATGAGCTATTGGTAAACAACAATGCGGTCTCTAACCTTATCCGCGAAAAGCGTACGCACGAAATACAAACCGTTATAGAAACAGGTGCGGAGGAGGGGATGATAGACATGAACCGCTGCTTGGCCAACCTGGTGCGCAGTGGTGAAGTTACAGTTGAGAGTGCCTATGCACGCTCGTGGAACCCGAAGACGCTCGAACGCCTCTTGTAACTCACTACACTAGATTATGGAATACTCATACGAAGCACTCGACCAAAACGGCAAACCTATCGCAGGAAAAGTAACTGCGGCTACTGAAGACGCTGCTATCGACTCGCTGCAGCGCAGAGGGTTCGTCATTACCTCCATTTCTTCTGGAGGTGAGAAGAGCCTTATAGGTACGCTCAACAACATAAGTCTTTTTGCAGGAGCATCAAGCAGAGACATTGTGCTCCTGTCTCGCCAGGTGGCGACGCTCTTTGAGGCCCAGGTTTCGGCGTTGCGTATCTTTAAGCTTCTTTCTGAGCAGTCGAACAAGCCCTATATGCGCGGCGTGCTCTCCGAGATAAGCGACGACCTGCAGAACGGCAGCTCCATTTCAAAAGCGCTCGCCAAACACCCAAAGGTATTTTCTGAGTTTTATGTAAACATGGTTCGCTCGGGTGAAGAGTCGGGTAAGCTCGATGAAACGTTCCTATACCTTGCAGACTACATCGACCGCTCCTACGAGCTCGCGTCAAAGGCAAAAAACGCGCTCATTTACCCTGGTTTTATTTTGCTTACTTTCTGTGGCGTGATGGTGCTCATGCTCACCGTGGTGATACCAAAAATAGGCAAGATCATTGCAGACTCAGGCCAGGAACTTCCTTTTGTAACCAAAGTAGTGCTCGGCCTCAGTAACTTCTTCATAGACTACGGCGCATTTCTCTTTGCGGCCCTTATCGTGGGAGCTTTTGTCGTATATCGCTTTAGCCAAACTCCTCCAGGAAAGATGGCAGTGAGCCGGTTTGAACTTTCTCTGCCGGTTATAGGTGCTCTATATCAGAAACTCTACCTAGCGCGTATCTCAGACAATATGCATGTCATGCTTTCCTCTGGCATTTCTGCAGTGCGCGCACTTGAGATAACCTCGGTAGTGGTGGGAAATAGCGTATATCAGGAAATACTTAAACAGGCGA
>CAYPJX010000068.1:1557-3846 GCA_964411175.1 uncultured Candidatus Saccharibacteria bacterium
CTTTGAATAAAATTGGTTTGGCGACAAAGAAACGCAGGTGTTTGCAAAACATCCTGCAGATATCCCAGCCATTATGGTGCAGATGCTCCAGATAGGTGAGGAAACAGGAGAAGTGGGGAATATTCTTGACCGCCTCGCAAAGTTTTATAACCGCGAAGTTAATGCGGCGGTAGACACGCTGGTGTCGCTCATTGAGCCGGTGCTCATTATAAGCTTGGCGCTTGGTGTCGGCTTCCTCTTGGCTGCGGTGCTTATGCCTATCTACAACACCGCAGGAAGTATATAAACCGTTGTCTTACTTATCCACACGGGTTTAGGGGTGTTTAAAAGCACCGGGTATAATTTGGGCAGCGTCACTCGTAATGAACTGACTGCAATTTCGGTTTAATAGTATTTATTAATAGTATAGATAGATATACATATGCAGAAACTTATTAATCGTGGTCATATAGCTCCTAAGGGCTTCACCCTCATCGAGCTCCTCGTGGTTATTGCTATCATCGGTATCTTGGCTGGTATCGTGCTCGCAAGCCTCGGTTCAGCTCGTAACAAGGGTGGTGATGCTGCAGTGCAGGGTGACCTCGTAAGCATCCGTGCGCAGGCAGAGCTTTACTCAACCAACAACAGTAACTCGTATGGTACACAGGCTACTACAACGACCGCAGCTGGTTGCGCAGCAGGAGCTGGTATATACAGCGACCAGACAGTACGTAATGCTATTACTGCTGCAGCTACTGCAGGCACCGGTGGCGTTGCTTGTGTTGCAACAACTAACTATTGGGTGGTAAAGGCACAGCTTAAGTCAGATACTACTAGGGCATGGTGTGTTTCGAGTACCGGTAGTTCAACTCAGGTTCTCTGGAACTCGGGTACCATGGGTTCAACTGGTTCAGACTCTTGCCTCTAAAATAGAGTTTATGGTTGTAAAAATCCCCAACACTTAGTTGGGGATTTTTTTTGGTGTATACTTGTTCTATGAAGAATAGTGGCTTTACACTTATTGAACTTTTGGTCGTTGTGGCAATTATTGGTATTTTGGCAGGTATCGTGCTTTCTAGTTTGGGCGCTGCGCGCAATAAAGGAGGTGATGCTTCTGTTCAGGGTAACTTGGGCTCTATAAGACATTCAGCCGAACTGTATATTTTAAATAATGGTAACTATGTGTCTTCTGCGGTTGCAACAACAACATCCTGCCTAACTGCCTCTGGTATGTTTACGGATGCGAAAGTCAAAAATGCTATCAGTGCTGCTGTAAATGGTGGCGGTGGTACTGTTGCGTGTGCCGCAAATACCTCCTATTGGGTGGTGGCAGCGCAGCTTAAGTCAAACTCTAGCAACTGGTGGTGTGTTTCTAGCGTTGGTTCTTCAACACTACTTACCAACAGAACAACAGGAAACATTCTTAACCTTGGTGGCACAGTAGGTAATAGTTGCCTTTAATTTGTTTTTATGAAAACACCTAAAGGTTTTACGCTCGTAGAACTCCTGGTGGTTATTTCTATCATCGGCCTTCTTGTGGGCATTATTGTCCCAAGCTTAGGCAACGCCAAGTCCTCCTCTCGCGACGCTAAGCGCGTGACCGACCTTAAGTCTATCCAGCTCGCTCTCTCTCTGTACTACAACGACAACTCACACTACCCGTGTGCGCTTACCACAACAGGAAATGTTAATGGTTGCGCGCCAGACTTTACTCCTACATACATGAACACGGTTCCTGTAGACCCGTCTACAGGTTCGGCATATATATATACTTCGCAAAGTGTTGACATCACCTACCCGGGTAGTAGCCTCACCTGTGCTAGTGCAGCTACGTTGCGCACGGTAAGTTACTACCACCTCGGCGCAGTTATGGAGACAACAGGCTTCTCCTCAAAGGACGAGCAAGATGGTGGAGACAAAACAATAGCGCAACAAACCAGTAATGGTAAAAATAACACCTGCTCACAAACTCCCGCAGCAATCTTTGATGGTAATGCTGCCAACTGTGTAGGAGCTTCTGCTGCTGCAACAGACAACTGTTACGACGTTGTCTCACAGAATTAACTGATGGAGCCTTATCTCACCGTCGCGGCTGCACTTTTGGGAGCTATTTTTGGTAGTTTTATAAATGCGCTTTCATACCGCTTTAACACGGGGCGGGGGATGGGTGGCCGCTCCTACTGCGACACCTGCGGCCACGTGCTTGGCATCTTCGACCTTATCCCTGTGCTCTCCTATATTTTTCTGCGCGGTCGGTGCCGGTACTGCAGGTCTAAAATTTCTATACAAAATCCTATAGTTGAGGTAGTT
>CAYPJX010000069.1:0-3463 GCA_964411175.1 uncultured Candidatus Saccharibacteria bacterium
TTACCGGCTTTTCTTCTGAGTACCTCACCGCTGAACTTAATACCTTTACCTTTGATAGTAAGGATTTCTCCATGCGTAACTCCTGCGGGGATAGTCACGTTTTCTGTGCCGTCGAGCGTCTCCACTTGGTAGTCGTGGCCCAAAAGTGCGTCGGAGAGTTTTACTGAGAGGTCGCTCACAATGTTCACGCCCTCTTTTTTGTATCGTTTATCTGGCGTGACATGGATCTTTACATACAGGTCGCCTGAAGGCCCGCCTACCGTTGCCTCTCCTGCGCCCGTGAGGCGTACCATCTCCCCGCCATCAATACCTGAAGGCACAGTAATGTCCACCTCTTCTTGTTTGCGGTATACGCCCTCGCCACGGCACGTGGTGCATTTTTCCTTAGGTACTTTGCCGGTGCTGTGGCAGGTGCGGCAGGGGCGCTGCATAGTTATCTGCCCAAAGACAGAGTTGGTGGTTTCATGTACACGGCCTGCACCGTTACAAGTTTTACAGGTCTCAAGGTCGGTACCAGGCTTTGCACCTGAGCCGTGGCAGGTATCGCACTTACCTATCTTAGCTAAAAGCACTGAGCGCTTGGTGCCAAAGACCGACTCCTTAAAACTTATTTCAAGGTCGATAGAGATATCGCGCCCACGGTTGCCACCCTGGCCACCTCCAAAGAAGTCGCCAAAGATGTCTCCCATATCGAAGCCAAAGCCTCCCTGCTGGAATGCATCCTGAAACTGAGAGAAGTCGAAACCTCCTGCGTTAAAACCACCACCTTGGCCTCCAAATGTCTGGCCATACGAGTCGTACTCAGCGCGCTTCTTTTCGTCGGAGAGTATCGAGTACGCTTCAGAAAGTTCCTTAAACTTTTCCGCATCGCCGGTCGACTTGTCGGGATGATACTTGTGCGCGAGCTTATGGAACGCCTTCTTGATGTCCTCTTTAGAAGCTTTTTTGTCGATGCCGAGCACCTCGTAGTAGTCTTTTTTTGCCATAGTCTGTTGCTCGCGCGTTTAGTAGTTAAGCGTTAGGAGTTTCTCCTTTGTTTTCCTCGGTACCAGCCTGCTCGTCTGCCTTAGGCGCAGTGTCAGCCGCTCCTTGAGCCTTCTGTACTGCTTCGTATACCTTTGAGAGTTCGCTTGTGAGTTCCTGTGCAGCAGCCTTTATTTCCTCAACATTCTCAGAGGTCTTCTTACTTTCAACCGCAGTTACTTTTTCGTTGATAGAGGTCTCAAGCTCGGCAGGAATCTTACCCTTATTGTCGGTAAGTGCCTTGCGCGCTGCGTAGACTGCCTGGTCTGCAATATTGCGAGCTTCTACGAGTTCCATTTTTTTCTTGTCTGTTTCTGCATTTGCGTCTGCATCTTTTTTCATGCGCTCAATGTCCTGGTCGGAGAGGCCCGAGCGTGCTTCGATGCGGATAGACTGCTCTTTGTTGGTTGCTTTGTCCTTTGCCTTAACCGAGAGTATGCCGTTTGCGTCTACGTCGAAGGAAACTTCGATCTGCGGCAAGCCACGCGGTGCCGGCGGCACGCCATCGAGGACAAAGCGCCCGAGCGACTTGTTGTCTGCTGCCATCGCACGCTCACCTTGCACAATGTGTATCTCTACGGAAGTTTGGTTGTCTGACGCGGTTGAGAACACCTGTGAACGGCTGGTCGGGATAGTCGTGTTGCGCTCAATGAGCTTAGTTGCAACACCACCCATGGTCTCAATGCCGAGCGAAAGCGGGATAACATCGAGGAGGAGAATATCTTTTACCTCGCCGCCCAATATGCCGCCCTGGATAGCAGCACCGATAGCCACCACTTCGTCTGGGTTAACCGAGAGGTTTGCCTTCTTGTTGAAGAAGGTTTCAACGGCGGTTTGCATTGCCGGCATGCGGGTCTG
This sequence comes from uncultured Candidatus Saccharibacteria bacterium, assembly GCA_964411175.1. Lineage (GTDB taxonomy): Bacteria > Patescibacteriota > Minisyncoccia > Phycocordibacterales > SBAW01 > GWA1-54-10. Next base: position 1,882 of record CAYPJX010000069.1, read on the forward strand.
GCCACCCACGAGTATTACTTCATTGATGTCACCAACCTTAAATGGTGACGCTTCCATGGCGCGCTTCGTGATAGCCATTGCACGGTCGAGGAATTCTGAAGCGAGTTCTTCGAGCTTGGCGCGGGTCATCTTAAGGAGCAGGTGGCGCGGGCCGGAGGAATCGGAGGTGATGAACGGAATATTTATCTCCGTCTCCATAGCGGTCGAGAGTTCTATCTTCGCTTTCTCTGCAGCTTCGTCGAGGCGCTGGCGTGCGAGCGGGTCGCCCAGTACATCGATACCCGACTCCTTCTTAAATTCGTCGGAGATCCACTGCATTATTTTTTGGTCGAGGTCTTTGCCGCCAAGGTGTGCGTCGCCGTCGGTCGACTTCACCTCAATGACATCATCTCCTACTTCGAGCACGGAGATGTCGAAGGTACCACCACCGAAATCGAACACCGCTACCTTTTCGTTTTTCTTTTTATCAAAACCGTATGCAAGTGCTGCTGCAGTAGGCTCGTTGATGATGCGCAGCACCTCAAGGCCTGCAATTTTGCCTGCGTCCTTGGTTGCCTGGCGCTGGCTGTCGTTGAAGTATGCTGGCACGGTTATAACCGCTTGCGTTATAGGCTCACCCAAACGCTTCTCAGCATCAGCTTTAAGCTTGGCCAATATCATCGCAGATGCAGCTTCAGGTGTGTACCATGCCTCGCCCATCTTTACCTCGATGCCACCGTTCTCCGCTTTGCGGGTTTCAAATGGTACTGCAGAGCGGTCTTTCTCTACTCCCGGCTCCTCAAAGGTGTGGCCGATGAAGCGCTTAATCTGGTAGACCGTGTTCTTGGGGTTAGTTACTGCCTGGCGGCGCGCAATAAGGCCTACCAGGCGTTCGCCTGTCTTCGACGTTGCTATAACAGACGGTGTAGTGCGTGCACCTTCTGCATTTTCAAGTATTTGTGGCTCACCGCCGCGCATGACAGCCATTGCGCTGTTGGTGGTGCCGAGGTCGATACCAAGAATTTTAGACATACGTTTTTATTTAGTTACTAATTTTTAATTTACGAAATAATTACTTGTGCCGGGCGTATTATCCGCTCCCCTGCACTGTAACCGCTGCGCTCAACCGATGTTACCGTCTGCCCTTCTCCGTTTTGCGCTATCGCTTCGTGGCGGTACGGGTCGAACGTTTCTCCTGCTGCGCCGAAGCGAGTGATGCCTAGGCGTGCCAGCGAGTCGACAAATTGCTTCTCTAACATTTTGTTGTTTGCCGAGCTGTCGTGCTTCACCATGAGCTCAAGTGTGTCGAGCGCGGGTAAAAGCATTTCTATAAGGTCGGCTTTTACGCGCGTTTCTTTGTCGGACTGAAGTAAAGCTTCTTCGCGTTTAAAGTTGGCGAAGTCGGCACGAGAGCGCTGCCATCCGTCGAGATACTCCTGCTTCTCCTTTACTGCTTGGTCGAGTTTTTCTCTAAGCTTCTTGAGTGCTCCCGGAGTGGCATTGGCCTCATCTTCATCGACAATTTCCTCTACGATCTCGTCGTGGTTCTCCTCCTGCATATAAAAACATTTTACTCCGAAAATCGCTTGTGTCAAATTTTTTA
>CAYPJX010000070.1:0-3347 GCA_964411175.1 uncultured Candidatus Saccharibacteria bacterium
CGGAGGATTCTCGAGCACAGAACGGCACGATCACTGACATCGGCTATGCCCTTTGTCTGCTGAAAGATCCGTTCGCCCACGCGAACTATGAGTTCGACGACATGCTTTCCTGGGCTCTCGACAACGCCCAAAAATCAAGCGATCCCAATGCTGTCCTTGCGAAGTATGGCGCCTCTGTTAAAGAGGTGGAAGAAACTCTCGACAAGATGCTTATTAAGCAGGTGCAGCGAGACTACGGGCAGTTTTACTCGGATCTCAAGAAGTATGGTCCGGACGATCCTGATCTCGGATGGACTATTGGTAACTTATTCTTCGATTATGGTCAGGCGTTGAAAGAAATCCCTCCTGGGGTTTCCTACGGGGAGATCTACGAAAACGCGACGGAAGTTGAGTTCGCCACCCTCGACCAAAAGCTGGGCTTCGACTCGCCGACTGCTATTGGTGCCGCTCTTTTGTGTGCCGCAGGACACCCTCTTTTAGGAGAGGTTGTTGGTCCCGTAGTCGCCGAGTGTAAACTCGATCAGCTGCCGGCTCCAACTTGGCCGGAGTTTGATCACTGGTGCTCGGTCGAACACATCGACGATTGCCAGTAGAGATTTCGGATTTCAAGTGGGCGCGACGAAAGTCGCGCCCCTTCTCTTTTATAGAAAAACATGGTCAAAAATGTTAAAGTGAGTAGATGAGCGGCTTCAAGCTTAAATCCGAATACAAGCCTTCGGGCGACCAGCCCAAGGCAATTGAGCAATTGGTAGCAGGGCTCAAGGAAGGAAAGCGTCATCAGACGCTTCTCGGTGTTACCGGTTCGGGCAAGACTTTTACCATTGCCAATGTCATCAACGCAGTCCAAAAACCGACACTCATTATCGCGCACAATAAAACCCTCGCTGCACAGCTGGCACAGGAATATAAGGAGTTTTTTCCAAACAATGCAGTGCACTATTTCGTTTCTTATTACGACTACTACCAGCCGGAGGCGTACATTCCCCACAGCGACACGTACATAGAGAAAGAAGCGCAGATCAACGAAGAGATAGACCGCTTACGCCATGCTTCAACCCAAGCACTTCTCTCCCGAAACGACGTCATTATTGTTGCTTCGGTGTCTTGCATCTATGGTCTCGGTTCTCCTGAAGAGTATCGAAAGGTGCATATTGAGCTTAAAGTGGGTGCAAAGAAAAACCGCGCAGAGCTCATTCGTGATCTTATCGGGGTGTACTTTGAACGTACTACAGCAGACCTTACTCCAGGTACGTTCCGTGCGCTTGGTAACTCTATTGAGATAATGCCTACTGGTGAACGCGTGCTTTATCGTGTGGAGTTTGCCCATTCGGCAAGCTCAGGGCAGGAAGGCGAGCAGCAAATTGCTCGCGTTCGTGTTATCGACGCCATTACCCGTGTCGAAAAGGAGTCGCTTGAGTCACTCTTCCTTTTTCCTGCAAAACACTACGTGACCCCTGAAGATGAGCGTCAGCGCGCCGTAGAAGATATTAAACTCGAGCTTAAAGAGCAGCTCGCTAAGTTTGAAGCACAGGGGAAACTGCTTGAAGCAGAGCGCCTTAAGCGCCGCACCAACCATGACCTCGCGATGATCCGCGAGATAGGCTACTGCAATGGCATCGAAAATTATTCTCGCCATTTCGACGGCCGCAAGCCAGGCGAACCTTCATACTCACTGCTCGAATATTTCCCGCACAAAACAGACGGCTCTCCCGACTTTCTTTTGGTGATAGACGAGAGCCATGTAACTGTGCCACAGATAGGCGGCATGTACGCCGGCGACCGGGCGCGCAAAGAAAATTTGGTTGACTACGGCTTCCGCCTACCTTCAGCGGTAGATAACCGCCCGCTTAAGTTTGAAGAGTTTGAAGAGCGTGTAGGGCAGACCATCTATACCTCGGCTACGCCGGGTGAGTATGAAAAAGAGCATTCTGGAAAAATGGTTGAGCAGATCATCCGCCCGACCGGCCTGGTTGACCCGGAGATCATCGTGCGCCCGGTTACCGGTGTGGCGGGAGTAAAGAGCCAAGTTGAAGACGTACTTGAAGAAACAACCGCAACTATTGATAAAGGCGCGCGCGTACTCATCACCACCCTTACCAAAAAAATGGCAGAAGATCTTTCAGAATTTTTGAAAGACAGGGGATATAAGGCGGCATATCTACATAGCGATGTAGAAACACTCGAGCGTATAACCATCTTGACCGAGCTTCGCAAGGGTGAGTATGACGTGTTGGTGGGTGTGAACCTACTTCGCGAAGGCCTCGACCTGCCTGAGGTAGAGCTCGTTGCAATACTCGACGCCGACAAAGAAGGCTTCCTACGTTCTGAGACCTCACTTATCCAAACTATTGGTCGTGCAGCCCGCAACGTGAACGGTCGCGTTATTTTGTATGCCGACCAGATGACAAAGTCGCTTGAAAAAGCGATAAGCGAGACGAACCGCCGCCGTGAAATACAGGTTGCTTACAACAAGAAACACAACATTACGCCGCAGACGGTAAAGAAAGCTATAAAAGACATCACCGACCAGTTACGTAGTGAGCATAAAGACGCAGTAGGCGAAATACTTTCGATAGAGCAGGCGGACTATAAACGTGACCCGAAGAAGTTTGTTGCGCGCAAACGCGAGGAGATGGAAGAGGCGGTTAAAAACCTCGACTTCGAGACGGCAGCACTCATCCGCGACGAGTTATATGCGCTCACAGGCGAGGGAAGCACAGCTGCTAAAAAGAAGGCCAAAAAATCTAAAAAATAGAGACATTTTCGACCCTTGGCAAACAGCTTGACAAAATGCCAATCGGGTGTATGATTAAGAGCGTCACTAAGGGCACATACGGAAACGCCTTAGTGGGACTACCCTTGTGTAGGAATGCTCTTCGACTAGGTTTGCGCGAGTTTGCCGCGTTGCGCACGGCACCTGTAGAGAGACTACTAGATTTCGCGGGCCAGCTTGCTGGCATGAATGCTACACGGTCACCGTACCATGTAGATAGGAATACCTTGTGTCTTGAAATACAAATCGGCACTCCGGTGCCACAAGCCCCCTTCTTCGGATCCGGGGCTTTTTCTTTTTGGGTCAAAATTTCACAAATATGCTATACTGGCTATGTCATAAGGTACCCCTCGGAGCAGTCCGTGGGGAGGATGTGTTGATGAGCGAAGTAAATATCGTTTTGAAAGCGTCCCCTTGCTGCCCTCCAGCTTGAAAAACGATTTTATGGAGCGGTAGTATTTTCACTCACGTAAACGTATGGAAGACAAAATAGTCATAAAGGGTGCAAAGACCCACAATCTCAAAAACGTTTCGCTTACTATTCCGCGAAACAAGATGGTCATATTCACCGGTC
>CAYPJX010000071.1:0-3201 GCA_964411175.1 uncultured Candidatus Saccharibacteria bacterium
GAGCTGCTTAGATGGGCGTGAGGGTGGCATTTTTTTCTGAAAATGTCAATGGTTCTGATTTGAGCCTACCATGGACAATATCTCTGTTTTCCAAGGAAAATAGCATGCGTCGATTATCGATGCGCTCCGTTCTTCCGCGACGGAGAAAAGGGTTCGGCGATGCGAGACAACCGTCTACTGGTTACTGTTTTGTAGGCCCGAATGAAATACCTGCGATGGTGCATCGTTTTCCTTTTTACCCCCACCAGCGGCGTCAATAAGGACCAACCACTGACTCAGCCTATCAGGTTGAATTACATCCGTGCGCCAATACGTTTTTAACGACTCTTCGCTCATGGAATTAATCCTGGCACGGATTCGACCAGCATGGCTGTAAAGCTGACCCAATAACTGTGATACTTCTTTTGATTGTCCATCGATCATAATCGTAAGTTTTCCCCCAGCGCTGAAAGCATCTCGTAGACTTGTTGAAACGGCACCGTATGCCGTTATCATATACGTGGCAGCACGCTCATAGTTCGCACGCGTAGTGAAAAGCTCAGGAAAAAGAATAAAGCAATCAACCTTAAACTCTTCTCTGGTTGCCGTGCCCAAAGTACGAAACTGCTTTACGACAGGCGATGGAGCTTCGCTCTCATCATCGATCCACCAAAGCCCCTCCCCATCTCCTAAGTTATGTCGATAATAGTCCTTTATCTGTAAAATAATATCTCCACGCTTTCTCAAAATGTCATAATCGATGCCGATTTTGTCAAAAATTGATTTCCCCTTAGCAAGCTCCATGTTTATCTTATACCGAGGTGAATGTGTCACGCTAATATCCGGTAGGCACTCTTGATATAGCCTATATCGCACGCCGGGCTCGCCTCCAAATTTTCCAAAAAGTATATAGATTTTCTCAACGTCTTCGATTCGTAGCGACTCTAGGATACTGTTGCCAATCGATACCCAATGATCTTTTACGGTTACTTTTACTTCTATACCGAAGTAGCCTCCGGCAATAATATCGGGGAAAGATTGAGCGCTCGTTTGTTTCACCGTTCCCTCAAACTCTGTGCCGACCGCCACTCGCTGCATCGTCTCACAGGCTAGCGCTTCGAATTCTAGAGCTGTTAATACCTTATTCCGACACAACTTGTTCGCCAAAGCGCACTTAGTCTTCTCAAGAAGATCCAGAAAAATCGTATCGCTTACATGAGACTTTTCAGCGTATATCATACACTCGATAGGTTTTTGCTCAAAAAATTCTGTATCGCTCTTGCTATATGCCAACCGAGTACAGGTGGCACCGCATTCCCAATTTGCTTATATGCCTGCGAGGTCGACGGAATAAATTCCATATCGTCTGGAAAGGATTGAATTCTTGCCGCTTCACGAGCAGAAAGACGTCTCGCGCCTGTCCAATGATATTCGATGTTTCCATGATGCTCCGTTCGCATTGTTGGTCCAGGCTTGTTTGGATCGATAATACTATTTCCTTGACCTTTATTTCGTTTAGCCTTGGACCAGAAGTGATTAGCTACTCCGCCTTCGGGGATATGCTCAAGGTCAGCAAGCGCTTCTTTCACAGATACATGCCTGTCGAGATGCGTAGGGTCTGGATAGTCTGAATCGGCAAACTTCGGGAGAATATCTTTTCTAGTCCCGACAATGATCACGCGCTCACGCATTTGCGGAACACCGTAGTCGGCTGCAAGCAGAAGCTTGTGATTAACATGGTAACCCAGCTCCGCAAAGTCATTCTTGATGATATCAATAGCCGTCCCCTGATCAATAGTTAAAAGTCCTTTTACATTTTCGGCCACAAAGACCTTTGGCTGAGTGCGTCGAATTACTTCAGCCATGCTCCTGTACAGTACCCCTTTCTCACTATTAAAGCCCCTACGTTTTCCCGCATGACTGAACTCCTGACATGGAAATCCACCCAACACTATATCCGCCTGGGTCGGAATGCTTTTATCGATAAGATTAGCATGTTTTCCGCTTAGTATATCAACGATACTTCCACAAACGATATCGTGGTGAAAATAGCTCTTAAAGGTAGCACATGCGGACTCATCTATATCATTCGCCCAACTAATACTAAAAGGGTTTGCGTCATATTTTTTTCCATTTGATGTAAAACCACCTAAAAAACCCAGATCCAAACCGCCGCATCCAGCAAAAAGCGATACAACACTATACCTTGTGGGCGTTTTCTGTTTCATAATCGGTGTATATATCGTCAATATCAGAGCAGAGGAGTTATTTTTAAACAAAATCGTATCATGCGAGCATCTCGAGCTCCGTCAATACTTGATCGAAATTATTTCTAAATCCAAGCGTTAATGATTTTGGGACTACCGTGTTAAAAAAGCAATACCGCTTCAAACCTCAGAAAAAGGTCGGGGTCAACCACTATTGATTTTGATGGACCCACGGAATTTCGGCGAATATGCCACGGCCCCGCTTTCAATCCCACTATTTTAGCGATTTATGTTTAAGTTAAGCGATTTTGTAAATAAACAACGACTAAAGTAAAACGAATTGGATAGTTGGCTCTCCAGAAACGGTAAGCCCACCGACGAGTACATGGCTAAATGGCTTTACCTTGAACGAAACGAGTAAACGGCTCGGGTTATCGCTGTATTTTAATTCACAATATTCTATAGCATCATTATCAATGATTAGCTTGGTATCTCCTGCTATTCTATAGATACACTTTAGAATATCTGGTATTTGCTTTAAAAATTGAGCTCGTCGACACTGTAAATCAAGTGCACAATATACCCGCATCAATGAAGCAAACATATCGATCTTCAACTCTTTAGCCGCTACCACACCTCCTGATTTGATAGCTTCAATAAAACCACAAACCAAATTGCGTGATTGTTTAAATAGCAATCCCCGATTTCTCTGGCCAGGGTGTGCGCATACATTGAATAAATCGTACAAGAGAGGCACCTCATCTCGCAGGGACTGATTCCCCTCTACGCAATCTCGTAAGTCAATAAACAACAACCTGACATCATCATCGGTAAATTGACCACTTTCTATCTTTATTATTCTGTCTAATAACCATTCTTTAACTTTGCTACTCATAGGAGTAAGAGCGGATGCTTATTCGAGACACTCCCATTCCCCCTACCCCTCCGTTCTCCGCAACCTCAGCCCCAACCACATAAAGAGCGTACCAAAAAGCGCCGCTGTAAATGCTCCGCT
>CAYPJX010000072.1:0-2989 GCA_964411175.1 uncultured Candidatus Saccharibacteria bacterium
AGTATAGCCGTCTGCTATACTGAATATTCATGACTGGTTTTGTGCGTACAACACTCATAACGCTCGGATTTGTAGCTATTTTTGGTTTTATAGCCCAGGCGGCCTTGCCACAGACCGCTTTCGCACTTACTGAAGACGAAAAGGCAAAACTCCGGACCGAGTACGACCAACTGCAGCAGGAGATAGCACAGTGGCAGAAGGTGCTTGACGACACGCGTGCTAAAAAAAGCTCGCTCCAGGGCGACGTAACCGCACTTAATGCACAGATAGCTAAGGCGACCGCAGAAATAAAGCAACGTAATAACACCATTTCAACGCTCGCAAGCGAGATCAATCAAAAAGAGGCAAAGATAGATACCCTTGAGGACCGTATAACACGCGGTCAGGAGTCGCTTGCTAAGCTCTTGCGCCAGAAGCACGAAGACGAGACGCAGTCACTGGTTATGATGGTGCTCTCTTCCAAAGATCTGTCCTCATTTTTTTCGGACGTTGCCGATATAGACTCTATAAACAAACAGTTGCAAAACCTGTTTGCTGAGCTACGTTCAGTTAAAGACGAAACTGAGAAAGAGAAACAAGCGCTCGACGACAAGAAAAACCAGGAGCTCGACGCAAAGCATGATGTAGAGGTTAAGAAGACCCAGGTTGCTCAGACACAGAAGGAGAAAAAAGAGCTTCTTACCGCAACGCAACAGCAGGAAAAGACCTATGCGCAGGTGCTCGCTGAGCGCCAAGCTAAGGCAGAGGCTATACGTTCGGCACTATTTGACCTACGCGATGCGCAAGGTATTTCCTTTGGTGTAGCGCTCGACTACGCTACACAAGCGGGGCTGAAGACCGGTGTACGCCCTGCATTTATTCTCGCTATTCTCTCTCAGGAGTCAGACCTCGGTAAAAATATAGGTTCCTGCTACGTTTCGAGTCTTGAAACCGGCGACGGTGTTGGTAAAAATACCGGGTCTTTCTATGAAAAGGTTATGAAGTCTCCGCGTGATACACAACCGTTTGAAAAAATAACCACCTCGCTTGGCCTCTCGTGGTCTACCACTCCGGTGTCGTGCCCACTTGGCAAAACATATTCTTCGAGCCGTGGGTATGGCGGCGCACTAGGGCCTTCGCAGTTTATACCCTCCACTTGGGTTATGTTTGAACCGCGCATAGAGCAGGCGCTTAGCGTGGCAAACGCTAACCCGTGGGACCCGCGTGACGCTATTATGGCAACAGCGCTGTACCTCTCTGACCTTGGCGCAGGGCTCCAGACCTATAGTGCCGAGCGCAACGCTGCGTGTAAGTACTACTCGGGCCGTGCGTGCGACAACAAGAAACCGGTCAATAGTACCTATGGTAATTCGGTGGTTTCTAAGGCAGATGCCTTCCAGCAGAACATAGATTTCCTTAAAAATGCTGCCCAGTAAGGCTGTATGGCAAGCTCTTGCAAAGCCCTAATTTTTGAGCTATAGTGTACCGCATGAAAACCGAAACCCATCCAACCTACTTTCCGGAGGCAAAGGTAACCTGCGCATGCGGGAACTCTTTTGCTGTGGGCTCAACTAAGGAGAAGATCGAGGTTGAAATCTGCAGCAACTGCCACCCGTTCTACACTGGCAACGACAAGCTTATGGACACCGCAGGACGTGTTGAGAAATTCAAGGCACGCCGTGCAGCAGCAGGTTCGAAAAAGAAGTAACTATCAAACCCGTATCTTTAGGAACGCGAAAATTTCTTGCTAGAAATTTTCTAGACTCCGGCGCCGTCGCGCCTGCGCATGTTCCTTCAGACGCGGGTTTGTTCGTATAATAGGTATCAATGGATATCCAAAAATATAAAGACAACCAAAAGACTGCCTTCCTCGCTCAAGAACTTGAGCGCCTTTTGTCTGAAGAAAAGGAAATAGCGGAGCTTGCCGAGGGAGAACTGGGCGACTTGGCAAAAGATGACCTCGAGCGTGTGTCAGAACAGAAAAAAGCGCTCATAGCGCAGATGGACCAGATCCTTGAGAGCGAGAAGGAAGAAGAGGAGTTTCCAAACGAAATAGTGCTCGAAGTCCGCGCAGGTGCGGGAGGCGAGGAAGCGTCTCTTTTTGCCGAGGAGCTTGCCAATATGTACCGCGCGTATGCTGCCACACAAGGCTGGAGCACTCGTGTACTCGCTGAAAGTAAGAGTGACTTGGGTGGCTACAAGGAAGCCTCTATCGAGTTTAAAGGGCTTGGCGTCTATAAACGTCTACGCTACGAGACTGGTGTACATCGCGTACAGCGCGTACCTGCAACCGAGAAGTCTGGCCGAGTACACACCTCTACGGCGTCGGTAGCTATTGTCCCTATACGCAAGAAGGTCACTGTCGTGGTTAACCCTGCCGACTTTGACATGGAGTACTCACGCTCAGGAGGTGCCGGAGGACAAAACGTTAACAAGGTGGAAACGGCGGTACGTATCATCCATCGCCCAACAGGCATCGACGCTCGCTCGACCGTTGAACGCAGTCAAAGCGCCAACCGCGAACGCGCTATGGCTATTGTTATGGGAAAGCTCCAAGAGCGTGCCGATGAAGAGGCTGCGGCAAAACTCTCTGCAGACCGTAAGTCACAGATAGGCACCGCAGACCGCTCGGAGAAGATCCGTACCTACAATATCCTCCAGGACCGCATAACCGACCATCGAATCAAGGAGTCTTGGCATAACCTACCAGCCATTATGGAAGGTGCGCTCGACCCTATTTTTGACGCCCTAGCAGAGGCCGACGGCGGGAGCCTGGATGGCTCGGAAGATGTTGCATAATTAGCCCCCTCGTGATACGGTATACGGGCAAAAACATGGATAAAAACCAAGTCATAGAAAAGCTTTTTTCAGAAACCGCAGCTCCTCCTCCAGCAAAAGGGAGGTCGGAATGGTTTCAGCCAGCCTAAAGGCCTCATTCGGATCGCCTTCCAGCGTGACCATTAGACCCGCCAGCACCGCACGGATTCCCGGCGGCAGAGTGCTTGGTTGC
>CAYPJX010000073.1:0-2940 GCA_964411175.1 uncultured Candidatus Saccharibacteria bacterium
CTCCTACTAAATATCCTCCAATAATATCGCTCGGGTAATGTACACCAAGGTAGATGCGACTTACTCCAACCAAGAGTATGAGCGCACCCACGAGTATGGTTATAGAAAGTCTCCATTGTGGATAGAGGTCCACCAACACAAGACCCAAGTAGCCAAAGAGCGCTGCCGCTGCGGTAGCATGCCCACTTGGAAACGAGTAGGTGTCGAGATGAAAGAGTGCGTACGTGTCTGGTCGGTCGCGCTCGATAAGAATCTTAAGCAACACTTCTGTAGCTTTTGCACCTAACACAGCAAGAACCAAACCAAGTGCCAAAGATTTGTGCCGTTTTGTAAAAAGAAACGCAAGGGCGGCACAGGATACTATCAGTATGATAGAGAATGCATTACCAACACTAGTTACTGCGTTCATAAACACAGTCACCGTTGGCGTACGTGCATTTGCGAACGCTTCGACTATACGAGCGTCAAGTAGGGAGGCCGCATGAACTCGCACCACGGTAAATATGAGCGCAAAGAGGCAGGTGTGAAGTGCTATGAGCCAGAAAATTTTTCTTGAAGTGTATGCACGACGCATGTGCTTTTAGTATACCCGCGCTTTCTACATGCTATCATTTTTTATACATGCGTAAGCATACAAAAAAATTACTTGTCGACGCGGCTATTGTAGTTGCGAGCGTTATGCTTGCTATTTATATAGTGCACAGTGGTGCGGTTGAGCTGCTGCTCTCGCTTCTTGGAGAAAACGTACTTATCGCAAGTTTTGTGGCGGGTCTGTGCTTCACTTCGGTATTCACCACTGCACCCGCGATAGTCGTGCTTGTACAACTTGCCAAACAAGAAAATATTTTTTTAGTAGCTGCGTTCGGAGCTCTAGGTGCGATGCTCTTTGACCTCATACTATTTTCATTTGTCCGCTACCGTGTAGTAAAAGATGCCTCGGAGCTTATGCGCGGACCCCGCTGGAGGGGAGTGCGCCACGTACTACGCAACCGCCACATGCGCCGGTTTCTCCCTATAGCCGGAGCGATCATCATAGCGTCTCCCTTTCCTGATGAAATAGGCCTAGCACTCATGGGCGCATCGAAGCTCACCACCCCTAAGTTTCTGGCAATTTCTTATATTATGAATCTACTTGGTATACTCTCGATCGGTTTTATTACCTCGATAGTCTAGTTGTCCACAAGACACTTGCGCAGATATTTACATATGCTAATATATGCATATGTCTCCGTTGCAAAAAGAGATGGAAAAGCTCGGGAAGGGGATCGGTAACGCGAACCGATATCGTATTCTTGAGGTGCTTATGCGTGGCTCCCGCACTGTGGGCGAAGTGGCGGCAAGCGTAAAGTTGCCGCAGCCTGCGGTGTCACAGAGTCTTAAAGTGCTAAAGTCTGCCAACCTAGTGGTTGGCGAGCGGCAGGGGCAGGAGGTCTATTACTCGATCAACGTCGCTTATATGACCAAGCTTCTTCGGAAGCTGACCGAGGACGTGGAGGCTTGTCCAAGCAAAAAGCAGATTAGTGAGTAAATAAATAATTTTATGTCATACACCGCACTTGCTTCGACAGCGAGCGTAGAGAAAGCTGTCCAAAATCTTAAGGAAAATAACTTCGACGCTATAACGGTTACCACCGGAGCAGAGGCGCTTCAGGAAATAAAGAACCGCATTCCAAAAGGGGCGTCTGTTATGAACGGCGCTTCGACCACGCTTAACCAGATCGGTTTTGTTGAGTATCTCAAAGAGGGTACTCATGGATGGAACAACCTCCACGCAAACATTCTTGCCGAGAAAGACACTGCAAAGCAAGCTGAGCTCCGCAAGTATTCTGTCGTGTCCGACTACTACCTCGGCAGTGCACATGCGGTCACTGAAGACGGTAAGATTGTTGTTGCTTCAAACACGGGAAGCCAGCTACCGCACCTTGCATACACTTCACCCAACCTCATACTTGTCGTGAGCACTAAAAAAGTGGTGCCTAACCTCGACGAAGCACTCAAGCGTATACAGGAAGATGTGATTCCGCTTGAAGACGAGCGTATAAAGGGTGTCTATGGCTTCGGCACCCTTTGGGCAAAGACCCTTATTCTCAATAAAGAGAACGCAGCAATGGGCAGGAAGCTCCTCGTAATTTTCGTTACGGAGGATCTCGGCTTCTAACTAATTCAAAACAACATATTTTGACAAATACCCGGATTTATTTCCGGGTATTTACTTTACTTAGTGTACTATTGACACAAACTAACCACGGGTATACAGTCGCAGTAGAGGAGTAAGTGTAATAAATACACTAATTAACTCCACCAGTACTTTGAAAGGAGCATGGAGGCTACCGATGTCTCAGGACGCCATAGAACAAGTGGCGCGGCAGCTTCAGTCTGCCACCACCTTTGCAGCCGTGTTCGGAGTGCTTCCGGACGGTCCGCTTGATACCAAACGGCGCGCACTTCGCACGCAGTTTGCCTATCTGGCACGCATGGTCCACCCGGACCATGCGCCGAAGGGCAGTGAGAAACTGGCCGCAGAAGTGTTTCATACACTTACTCGCGTACGCGACACCGCGGACGCGGCGCTCGTGGCTGGAACCTATGCACAACCGTTCGTCTCTGCAGTGCCAATGGACGATGGAGTAATGTTACGCTCACACCAAGGCGTGTACACACTCTCCCCGACGCTGTTTCGCGAAGGGGACTTCTCGAGTGTGTACCGCGCACGTTCGTCGGGCAGTGTGTCGGGCGATGTGATCGTTAAGATCGCCTCGAGCCCGACCCACAACGCTTACCTTGAAAAGGAGGCGCATCTACTGCGAGAGTTTTACAACAATCGCAGAGCAGATCTTGCCCCGATACGCACTGCGGTGCCGGAGTTGCTAGACACATTTCTTGTGGACGGCGACAAAGGTACGCGCTTCAGGGTGAACGTGCTACGAAGCGTGGGCAACT
>CAYPJX010000074.1:0-2938 GCA_964411175.1 uncultured Candidatus Saccharibacteria bacterium
ACAAACATAGAACGGCCAACCAAACACAAGAGGTAGAAAGCGATCGCCCCAGGCCAGTTGACCGTGTCAGCCAAAAGAGGACCCATTTGCGAACGATATAAATCCTTTGCGACCACCCCGAGCCACACCATGTCTATCGCAAAAAACACAGGCACAGAAACAACGTACGCAATGATGGATGTTTGCATACTAACCAGTATAAACCTTTCTTTTTTCGCTCGCGCAGTGTATTTTTGATTGCATTGGAGGCTCACCTGTATGGGCGACGCCTCTTTTGGAGGCGTCGCATAGTGGTCTAGTGCGCAGACCTGGAACGTCTGTATGGGGCAACCCATCGAGAGTTCGAATCTCTCCGCCTCCGCCATGGAAAATCGCCTCACAGCATGGCTTGCTAAGGACCCGGTCGGGAGCGACCGTTATTTGTTGCCGCTCTGGGTTACGATAGCGACCATCTTCTATTCGCTCTCAATGGGCGTATTACTCTTTATGCTTGGGTTTGGAGAAAATATAGAAAGCCCCGCGGTTGGTTGGGAGATACTCTCTCCATCGTTCGTACTAGAAGCATTTTTTGTAGCACTTACTGAGGAACTCATCTTCCGGATCATACCGCTTTGGATACTGCTTAAGCTCTCTGGCCTGCGTACACCAACACTCGTAGTACTCATAGCAACTTCTATCGCCTTTGGTTTGGCGCATGGCGGTACCTTCTTCCTTCCTATGCAGGGTGTTGCAGGACTTGTATTTGGTCTTATGTTCCTTAAGTTCAGTAAATCTGGAAAAGCAATACTATTTGCAGGAACACTTGCTGTAGGCATGCACTTTGCGTACGACGTCTCGATGGGGCTTATTGTGGCACTTGCGGGCGGAAGCAGCTTCTAAGCTCCCCTCTTGCAGAGGAGAAAAGAGTGGTACTATACAGGGGTACCTTTAATAAGTTAGTAATCAACTTAAAGAAATGGCAGCAAAAGCAAACTCTGCGTTCATGAAGCCGATGACCATAAGCGAAGACCTCGCAGCGGTTGTTGGTAAGGGCCCGATGCCTCGCTCAGAAGTCGTTAAAAAGCTCTGGGCATACATCAAGAAGAACAGCCTTCAGGACCAGAAGAACAAGCGCAACATCAACGCAGACGACAAGCTCAAGGTTGTGTTCGGCGGCAAGAAGACCGTCAGCATGTTTGAGATGACGAAACTCGTTTCAAAGCACCTCTCCTAATCGAGACATTCTTTGGAAAACAAAACACCGGCATAAAGCCGGTGTTTTTCGTTACTGCTGCTGAGGTTCCTCTACCCTGCCATCTAAGAGTGCATGTATGCGCTCCTCAACTGGCGGATGTGTCATAAAAAGCTTTGCAACGCTCTTACCGACCGATTTGCCCCCGAGCGGGTTCGCTATGTAGAGGTGCGCTATCACATTGTTGGTGTGCTGCATAGGGGCACTGTATGTACTTATCTTCCTAAGTGCAGAAGCTAAACCCTCTGGGTAACGAGTGAGGAGCGCACCCGAAGCATCCGCCAAGAATTCGCGTTTGCGAGAAATAGCGAGCTGCATGAGTGTCGCTGCTATAGGCGCCAAAATAATGAACGCTATAGCAATGATCGCAAAAACAGGATTTCTGTTGTCTCTGTCTCCACCACGGAAGCCGCCGCGCAGAAACATGTCGGCAATAATGCTTACAAACCCCACCAAGACCACTGCTACGGTTGAGACCAGCATGTCTCTGTTGCCTATATGCGAGAGCTCATGCGCAATAACACCCTCAAGCTCGGTGCGTGTGAGGAGTGGGAGTATACCGGTCGTAACGGCTACGACCGCATGCTTCGGGTCGCGGCCAGTAGCAAATGCGTTAGGTGCTGGGTCGTCGATAATGTAGAGCTTGGGTTTAGGGAGGCCTGCGGTTATAGCCAAGTTTTCAACAATGTTATGAAGCTCGGGATATTGTGCTTCGGGTGCTTCATGGGCGCCCGCCATTGACACTACTATTTTGTCGGAGAACCAGTAGCTCGTAACGTTCATCGCGATAGCAAAAAACACCGCAAAGTAGAGAATGCCCGGGCTTTGGTAATAGTACGAAACTGCCCAACCTATCGCCATAACCACGCCAAAAAACGCCGCCATGAGGACCCAGGTCTTCAAAATATTTTCGTCTTTGTGGGTATAGAGTGTTGCCATAGGTGTATACGTACATACTACACGCAGTGGGTAAAAAATAATACGGGCGGCTCATCGCCGCCCGCGCCTTCTTGCCTCCTTAGGGCCCGTCCAAAGGAGAAATATCCTGGCCACAAAAGCACCCCGGTCGAACGCGCGCTGTCTACGCTCATGTTCAACCGTACGAAGCGGAAACCTGTAGGCCTTGAGGAGCGCATAGAAAACCTCGAGCAGGTCGGCAAGCTCTTTGATGAGCTCTAGCGTGTTCTTTGCCGCAGCAACCTCCATCGCCTCTTCAACAAGCTTCTGTTTGAGCGCCTCACGGTACTCCCAGTACTCAAGCTTGCGGTAGTGAGCCTCCTCACCGTTTTGTCTGATGATGTACGGGATCTTGTCCCGTACGAGTTTGGCGTGAATATCGACGCCCATACACACCTCCTTATGGGTTTAGCAGTCTGCCCCTACCCTATCAGAGGGAAGTTAGAATTGCACCTTAACCGGCTCCTTTGCCGCAGCATCCTTCTCGCCGAGTTCGAAGAACTCGCGCTCACCGAAGTGGAACATGTTTGCGATGATGTTGCTTGGGAACATGTGTACCTTGGTGTTAAGGTCGCGCACATTGCCGTTGTAGAAGCGGCGCGCAGCCTGAATTTTATTTTCAGTGTCTGAAAGCTCGCTCTGGAGCGAAAGGAAGTTTTGGTTTGCCTTGAGGTCTGGGTATGCCTCTGCAACTGCCATGAGGCGGCCAAGTGTTGCGCCAAGCAAATCTTCAGCGAGGCCTTTCTGTGC
>CAYPJX010000075.1:0-2907 GCA_964411175.1 uncultured Candidatus Saccharibacteria bacterium
CAATCCTTATAGACAAGAATGCGCCGCTTAACATGCTCGAGCTTATGTATGTGTCCCCTCTCTTTTTTGGCCATATCGACTAAATGATACACCAAATGGTGCCAATTTTAGAATCGTAAACTATAAATAAAATACTTTTAGCATATGTCAATAAATAACTGCAGCTGCGACACTCTCCATAGCAACTTCATTTAGGCATGCCGGGTGGTCTACCCACTTGTGTCCGTCGGTACAGAGATCTGCACGTGTAAAAAACGGTATATTTTGCGGATATTGTTCTTTCCTCCACCATGGGCGGCCCATGCAGGTTCCAAGCACCACAAGCGGCTTTCCTATCTGAGCTGCAATATGTGCAGCACCTGTGTCGAGACTTACCACAGACGACGCACCTGAAAGTACTGTAGCGAGTTCACGAGGAGAGTCGCACACTGCTTGTACTTCATGCAAACCCTCTGCTATTTCCGCAAGTTCAGCGGCTTCAAACGGGGCTGCGGTAAGCACCACAGGCAACTGTGCTACTTGTAATACTGCATACAGAAGTTCTTTTTTCTTATCAAATGAAAGACCGCGCTTTACACCGCCTGAAAATAAATGCAGCGCAATGTAATTGCCACGCTCGAGGCCAAACTTCTCTAGTACACCCTCAACGGGCGTGAAGCGGTAGGTTGGTGCCGGAAGAAGTATGGGTACCCCGGCTGCGCGCAGCGCGTTACGGTCATGCTCAACAGTTGCACGGTCGACTGAAAAGTCGAGAAGTTTGGAATAGATAACTTTATTCCATTTCCACGAATCATGAAAGCCTATAAGCCCTCCTGGCTTCGCAAGTACACGTGCCATAAGTTTACTCATGGTGCTAAATGCTCCACCCTTCCCTGTGTATTGGGTGACCACTAAGTCACTCCAAAAAAACCGAGTAAGTACGCGCATAATCCCGAGAGGTTTTTTCCTACTTGCCTCTATCACTTCCATCCATGGATAGGCCTCGAAAAAATCACGAATCATATCCCCCTTGCTTCCCACCACAAACGCCACACGTGCGTCAGGATATGCTGCACGCACGTTCTCGAGCAGATATTTGCCCATGAGAGAGTCTCCGAGTGAGGAGGCGCGAAAGACAACCGCTTTTCTTATGCGCATATTACTTTACAGCCTCAAGCTCCCAGGTAAGACATTCACTTGGCAGAAAAACAGAAAGATATTGGTCGTAAAAGATTGGGCGCGACGCAATAAAACTTTTTAATACTTGTTTGAGCGGGTTTGAAGACGGATGAGGCCATCCATACCAAAAGCCAACCTTCTTAAATTTTCTGCTCGAATATGAGTAACGGGCCTGTGGTGTCCCTTCAACCACGTAGTCGAGCGACTGCGAGGCAAAATAATGTTCGTGTGTTGGGTCTACTACCGCATCTATGCACCTAAAGTACGGCACCTGTATGACTGCCCGGCCGCTAGGTTTGAGTATTCGATGAATTTCTTCGAGTGTTTTTATAACGTCATGCGTATGCTCCAAAAAGTGGCTTGCAAACACCAGGTCGAAAGAGTCGTCTTCAAACGGCCATGGAAATCGCGAAAGGTCGTGCACTACATCCACCCCAGGCAAACTAAGAATGTCTATGCCGATACTCCCGGGCAACTTGCGGCCACCACAACCAATGTCGAGCGCCCGAGCGCCTTCAAGAATATCTTCCTTCTGAAAGCCTGTTTTAGTGTAGATTTTTTGAGTCCAGAGTGTGTCTGTCATGATGTTAAAGTAACAGCACGAGCAATAAACGCAAGGATCCGCTTTGCACGCTCATCCCAGGTGTGGAGTTGTACTAGTTCATGAGCAGCAGAAACGCGCGCGTCTATCTGCGGAATATTAGTTATTGCCTCTGCAGTAACTACGGCAAGCGAAAATGCGTCATCGGGGTCGTAAAAGAATACATGCCTCTCCGAGAGTACGGAAGCAAGAGCTGGAGTACGGCTTGCAACAACTGGCCGGTCAGCTGCCATATATTCGAACACCTTCATAGGCGAAGTGAATTTGTAAGAATCTTCATTTTGCTTGGTTCCAAGCACCACAACCGCATCTGCGGCAGCTATCCATTGTGCAACCGCAGACGCAGGTTGAGAGTCTATAATGTGCACATTTGGCGGCAGCTCTTTTGTGTTAGATACTTTTTTAAAATCTTCGCTCGTACCACCAACGACATACCATTCAAGCCCCTTTCCTGCCGGCATTTGCGAGGCATCGGGTAAAATCTCAAGACCTTTCCATTTATAGAAACGACCTACATACAGCGCCATACGCTGCTCTTGTGGGAGCCCAAGTGCAGCACGGGCCGCAGTTTTTTGTTGTGGTGCAAATACGGCTGCATCTACCCCGTTTGGCTCTACCAGTAAACGACGTTCATCTAGATAAAACATGGTGCGCAATGCTTCCTTAATAAGTTCGTTAGTAGCAATAACTCCGGCAGCACGAGGAAAGAAAAATGTCTGCGCAGCATTTGCCGGCTTAGGAGTGTGCATTTCGGTTACCGTGGGTGCAAAGAGAGGAAGGAGTGCGTTTGAAACATTGTCCATATCGACCGTATATATGAGGAACTGCTCTTTTTTTACTTTTTTCTGCCAAAAGAAAAGTGCGCATCCTACCATAAAACAAAAGGTTCCTATACCAAATCCGAGCTTCCCCCATTCATATATGTTCGGCACAGATATCTTTTGCACGGGTACTGGTACCTTCAAGCCATAGGCAGTTTGCACATCAAGATCAACAGTGTCCCTGCCTGGCACCACGAGCGTAAGGTCTGTTCCATGTTGAATGAAGGCCTCACACATCTTGGCTATCTGTATGCCATGCGCTTTTTCAGTGGGCATCCGTGCATTGGCAACGTAGAAAATTTTCATACCGTGACTTTTATTTTAGTC
>CAYPJX010000076.1:0-2891 GCA_964411175.1 uncultured Candidatus Saccharibacteria bacterium
CGCTTGCAGACCAGAGCCGCACCATCCGTATCCCGGTGCACATGGTTGAAACTATCGCCAAGTATAAACAGGTGTCTCGCCGTCTCTCACAAGATCTCGGCCGTGACCCACTCGCAGAAGAGATCGCTCTTGAGATGGGTATCGACGTAGGCAAGGTTTATCAGATAGAAAAGATCGACCAGGATACCGTTTCCCTTGAGAGCCCGGTCGGCTCCGACGATGAAGACGGCAAGTCAACACTCGGCGACTTTGTGAAGGACGATAAAATACTCTCACCCGACCAAGAAGTGGCTCGCCGTATCTTGGCAGACCAGCTTCATGAGATCCTCGACGAACTTTCTCCGAAGGAACGTGAAATCTTAAAGCTCCGCCATGGCCTTGAAGACGGCATCTACCACACCCTCGAAGAGGTAGGCAAGAAGTTTGGTGTTACCCGCGAGCGTATCCGCCAAATTGAAGCTAAGGCACTTGAGCGCATCCGCACTCACGACAAAGCAAAGCGCCTCAGGAGTTACTAATTGTTTTTAAACCCAGCGTAGTCCCAGATAGCCCCCGCAACATTGCGGGGCTTTCCATTAAAAGGTAGGTGGTGGTTGTCGAAGAAGGGGCGGCTGTTGCATTCAATCACCCCACAACGTTCCTGCTCCTTCCACGACTTTGAGATGTCTTTGATGATGAAGTCTATACCTACAAGCGGCGCGTGGAGCGCTTCAGCTATCTTCTCGAAAAGCGCAACATTGTCTCTGTGCACCTCTTCAGTAACATCGGTGGTGGTACCACCGACCGACCAGTTTATCTTCTGATGTACCTCCACACGTGTGCCCTGGGGTAAAACACTTTCAAATGTGTAGCCTTGGCGCTTAAGTTCTTGCTCCTCGGCCCTTCCTGTTTTTATATGCTGGTAGTACGGCCCTTGGCGCTTAGGGTTTTTATTTTCCTCTTCGATAAGTTCTCTCACGGTGTGTATACCGTCTCCTATAACAGACGGCTTGTCGCGGCGAATGGTTGCTATGAGTTTGCCGCCAACCACTGTGGGGCGATATACGTCGCCATCAAGCTCTTCTTCCACAATGCTGAGCGCTGTTATCTGCTGGCTTACTTTGAATGCATGCTCGAGTTCTGCCTCGGTGTTTATATGAATAGTGGTATGGCGAGACGCTGAGCCTTCGTAGGGCTTTACGATGACCGGCTTCTGTAGTGTATGGAAGATCTTTTTTGCACTCTTGAGACTCATTGCGGCACCACCAGCTGCCACCGGGATGCCTAAGTTCTCAAACTTCCGTTTCATTATTGACTTAGTGTCTATCCACCATATAGCACCCGGGGCTCCCGGAGGCGTCGGGAAGCTGGTAAACGGTACGCGAAAGCCCGCTGTAGTGGTCGCCACAAATGTTGCGATAGGCATGCCAAATAGGCGAAATTCCTTCATAGGTATGCCGCGCACTTTTGCTTCGTCCCACAGCACCTGGTCGAGCAACAGCGTTTTGTCGTCGTAGGCGTCCATATAATGGCCTAAGCGAAGTGTTGCGAGTGCGTCGAGTAGGTATACCCAAAGCGATGTTTTATAGGGCGGGCGTACCACCTGACTTCGACGGAAGGGTGCCATGAACCAATCTTCTATTGAGGAGAGGAAAGGCATAACGATAGTGTCTACAAACAAGAGTACATATTCTCGCTGGTGGTAAATTGGGTCGCTACCGCACTCGGCGCAGGGTTTGGGCTTGGGAAGCGATATTCGCATTGCTTTAGTATACTGACCCTATGCCTAAGAGGGAATTGCCTATTAAGTACTGGAGCCACTCCTCTCTCATGGCTTACCTACGCAACCCGCTCGCGTGGTATAAACGCTACGTAGAGCAAATATACGACACACCCACAAGCCCTTCGGGCGTCGTTGGGCGTGCTGCTCATGTGGCGGTTGAGCACTTCTACTCGGGCCTCCCCAAAGATGCGGCTACCGAGCTTGGCCTCGAGTACATCCGAAACATCGCTGACTTTGAGATAAACTTTGGCAAGGCAAAAACACGCAAGGCAAAAAAGCAAAAGCGTTTGGATATGGAGAAAGAATATCTGCGTGCTATCGGCTTTTATTTTGAAAAGCCACCAAAATTTAAGGTGGTAGGAGTTGAAGTGAAGGGTATGGCTGAAGTTGAGAGTCTGCCGCTTCCGGTGAAAGCGGTGTCGGACCTTGTGGTAAAGTCGAGCGTGGCTCCCGATAGCTTAGACATTGTCGACCATAAGTTTGTAGACACCTTTAGCGCCTATAAGTCGCAAAAGACCGTGTTTATCATACAAGCAATTTTTAACTACTATACGGTGCTGGAGAAGTTTCGAAAGCCGGTGCGACGTTTTATTATTATTGAGTGCAAGAAGTCTAAAAATGCCGACGGCTCAAGGCAGGTAAGACGCTACACGATAGACTTTGAAAAGCAAAAGCAAGAATTTGCGCTCTTTAAGCGCTTGCTACACGATGTGTCGCTCCAGCTCAAGCACACACAAGTGTTTTTACCCAACCCTTCTGACCTCTTTGAAGGGGAGAATTCTTTCGACATCTACCGCCTAGGGCTCGCAGAAGAAGAGGGTGAAGAGGAATAAAAACAACCCGCGTATGCGGGCTGTTTTTGCTTAAGTAGTTGCAGTTCGTCTTATTGTGCCGACGTACTCGTTGATGTGCCGCCTGGGAGTCCTGAGAGTACGGTGTCGATAGCTGCGCGCATCGAGTCATATGGCTGGTTGCCGTTAAGCACAACACTGTCGGTGCCCACCATTATAAGCGTAAACGGTGTGCCCTGGCCGCCCGCAGCGATAGCCTCTGCATAGCTCTCAGAGATGCGCTTTGCATACTTGCCACTTGAGAGGCAAGTGTTAAAACTGTCTACATTAAGGCCGAT
>CAYPJX010000077.1:0-2762 GCA_964411175.1 uncultured Candidatus Saccharibacteria bacterium
GCCGGTGTAATAACGGGATGATTTTGTGCCACAGGAGGAGGTGGGGTTTGAGGTAGCGCTTTTGCATTTTGCTCTACATTCCTATGTGCTTGGAACGAACGGACAGCTGCAAACCAACCCACCACAAACACTGCTTCAAGCAGCACGTAGGCGATACCGAGCGTCATCCAGGTAGTAATAGGCGCAATGATATGTATAAGGAAAAGCGAGTACCAAGTTGCACCTATAGCGCCTTCTACAAATACATTTGAAAACGGCTGTTTTTTCTAGACTGCAACAAGACCGAGTATGAGACTCCATTTAAAAAGAAAAGCGGGCTCGGTTAGTATTGCCTGATGTCCGAGCGCTGTGTGCACTACAGTTATGGTGAGGCCGGAGAGTAGTATACAGCCAAGCCCAACAACGATGGCGCGACGTATCGTGCGAGAAAACTGCGCCTCAATGTCCGTAAGGACATTGTCCCGCATCGCATATATGTAACACACTAAAAAGACAGTTTCTGCACCGACAGCAAGCATGACGCCCAGCTGCTGCACACAGTACAAAAGGAGATCGATGAGCTCGACTGAAACGAACATGCCTCAAGTATATACCAAGAAAAAAGGCGTTCCCCGTGGTGTGGGGAACGCCGGATAGTGTCAGGATGCCTTATCGAGAGCGACTTCCTGCATGAGAGAAACAGGGACCGAGCGGTTGAACTTGTCGATCTCCTGGTCGAAGAACTCGCCGATGGTGAGCGCAACCTTCTCGTGCGGACAGAGCTTGAAGATGACCCCCTCCTCCTTCTCGGGGTCAGGCCGCAGGAGCAGCAGTGCCACGCCGTTGAGCTTGATCAGCGTCAGCGGCCGGCGATTCGCACCCTTGCCTTCAAAGCGGGTCGGTACCTTGATCTCCTTGAGGTCGATCGTGACCTTGGTCGGGACCGCGGTACCCTGCTCGATGGTCGGCTCGTCCGCGAAGATCTTGCCCTTGAGCAGGAAGCGCTCGATGAGCGCCTTCACGCGTTCGCCACCGTCCTTGGAGCCCGGAGCTCCTGAGAACACGTGGGCCGCCCTCTGAAGCAAACCCTCATTCTTCCAGTGTCTGCTCACCGGATGTGAATACATTAAAGTTTCTCCTCTTTTGGGAATGTACCCAAAATAACCATACCACGAAATTACAGGGTCGCAACTCCATCCCTAGAACAGGAGATTATCCTCGTATCTCTTCAGCAAGTTGTGCGTCGTCTGGGCTGTTAACGCCTATACCCTCTTCAGGTGTAAGTGGCACGGTCTGCACTTTTTTATCTTCGTACAGTGCGAGTGAAATGATGTCGGTTAAGTAGTACTCCTGTGTGAGTGGGTTACGCTCTATGTGTGTAAGCGCATCTTTAAGCCAGGCAGCATCAACGCAGTAGAACCCCGGGTTCACCTCGCGTACTGCCTGCTCGTGTTCATTGGCGTTTTTATATTCACGTATCTCCTGCACTTGCCCCTCATGGTTTCGGAGCACACGACCAAAGGCTACAAACACGCGATACCAGTCTTTAAAATTTGGCACGGTTATGGTGCCGAGTGTTATGGTTGCACCAGACTCCTCATGCGCCTTTTCTATCGCACGAATACTCGCCGGTTTTATAAACGGGTTATCTGCATACATAATAAATACACGGCTCGTGCCTTCTGGCACAGCAGACATGCCTACCTTCGCTGCAGTTCCAGTGCCAGTTAGCTCCTTCTGCTCTACAGTTACTGCTTTCTCTTTAACAAACTCTGTCACTTGCTCGCCTTTATGGCCCACCACTACGACTGGTCGCTCGCAGTTGCCGGCCGTGTCAAAGGCATCGAGTACATGCTGAAGCATGGGCTTCCCTGCCACTATGCAGAGCGCTTTAGGAAGCTCGGAGCCCATGCGGGTTCCCTTACCAGCCGCGAGAATAATAGGTTGTAACATGCGCACTGATACTATCCTTTCGCGTAAAGAAAAACAACAGGGTTTGAAGCCTGTTGTTTTTGGAGCCTAGATAATTACCGTTACGCCTTCGTGCCGTACTTCGAGTACGCCGCTCTCTATAGGAAATGTTTGTTCACTATCGCTCGTGCGCACCACAATAGTACCGCTCTTAAGCGTAGTTATAAGTGGCTCGTGGTTATGGAGCACGGTCATCTCACCCGAAGCACCAGGCAAGGTTACCGAGACAGCGTCGCCGTCGTAGAGATTTTGGTCAACTTTTGCGATTACAACTTTCATATATGTGGAATCAAAATTTTCTTGAGAAAAGTCTGGCCTCGCTTGCGCGCCCCGATGGAGCAGCGCAGGACGAGGAGATCCGAGGACTTTTTGAAAGAATATTTTGATGAAACTACAGCACCTTTCCTTACTCTGCCTTAACCGTATCGATAGAGCCCTTCATGTAGAACGCACTCTCCGGCTTATCGTCATGCTTACCGTCGAGGATCTCGCGTAATTAACGTACCGTATCTTCAACTGGCACGTACACACCTGGGATACCAGAGAACACTTCTGCCACATGCACTGGCTGTGAAAGGAAGCGCTGTATCTTGCGTGCGCGGTACACGAGGGTCTTATCCTCTTCAGAAAGTTCTTCGATACCAAGGATGGCAATAATGTCCTGGAGGTCTTTGTAACGCTGGAGCACCTGCTTTACCTCAAGCGCAGTGCGATAGTGCTCTTCGCTCACAATGTCTGGAGAAAGCGCGGTTGAAGAAGACTCGAGCGGGTCAACTGCTGGGAAGATACCGAGTGACGCCAAGTTACGAGTA
>CAYPJX010000078.1:0-2588 GCA_964411175.1 uncultured Candidatus Saccharibacteria bacterium
TGCCGGAGATAGAACCCACGCGCTCGGAGACACTACCTATTTTTGCGGCGGTAGTTTGTTGCTGCGCTGCGACTTCGTTTGCAAGTTTTTCCTGCGCTGCGGCTATGTCGTCTTTAAGGAGAAGGGTAGTTGAGGCAATGTCTGCTTTGGTGGCAACCAGTTCGCTCTTCAACAGTTGTACTTCCTGGTAGCCATACCACGAGGCGTAGCCCATACCTCCGGCTAGAAGCACGAGTGCAATGCCGACGACCCAATGAAACGCGGAAAATTTCCGAGACATGGTTACTCTTTGCCTTTCTTCATGAAGCCGGTGAGTGCCTGCATTATTTCAAGTGGTACGGTAAAGACGATAGTGTTGGACTGGTCGGAAGAAATGTCGTTTATAGACTGGAGTGTGCGCAAATGGAGCGCACCCGGGTGTGCCGCGAGTGTTTCTGCTGCCTGTGCAATGTTCTGTGATGCTGCAAGCTCGCCTTCAGAAGAGATGATAACTGCACGCTTTTCACGCTCTGCCTCTGCTTGCTTGGCAATGGTGCGCTCCATGGTCTCAGGGAGCTTAATGTCTTTAAGCTCTACGTTGTTTACCTTAAGGCCCCATGCATCGGTCTCGGCATCAACTATTTCTTTAATGCGGTTAGCGATTGTCTCGCGGCCAGAGAGCAGCTCGTCGAGCGTTACTTCGCCTACAATATTACGCATCGTGGTTTGTGCATACTGGGAAATGGCGTAGTAGAAGTTTTCAACTTCAAGCACTGCTTTTTCAGCAGAGGAGACACGGTAGTAAATAACTGCATTCACGGCAACCGAGACGTTGTCTTTGGTTATCGCATTCTGGTCGGGTACATCAACTGCCTTTACGCGCATGTCTACTTTTTTGTAGCTCTGGAAGACCGGGATAACCAAGCGCCATCCTGGCTCAAGCACTGCGGTGAAGCGGCCCATGGTAAAGCGCAACCCTTTTTCATACTGGTTGACCTGCCTGATGCTTACTAATATGACCGAAAGAATAATGACGCCCAATACAAATAGTGTACTCATGGCGTAAGTATACAAACTCTCCGCGCGGCGTCCATTCCGTGCCCGCACCTTGTATGTGTGTGGTATTATTTTTCCATGAGCAAATTTATTTCATTGAACGACCTGCATAAGGTTGCGTTTGTACTCTCTATTATTGGTATTGTAGGCTCTATCGCACTGTGTGCGGTGCAGGGCTATGTGCGCTGGAAGATAAACCAGAACTTCACCTTCCTCGGCGGCATGGAGCTCGAGGCGCTTACTATCGCGTCCTTTGGTCTGCTTATTGCGCTCGTTATGAGCACCAAGAGCCGCGACTAAACTATTGCGGCAGTAAAAATAAAAAAAGAAAAGGGCCGTCCCGAAGGGACGGCCCGTGCTCTGTCAGAAGTAGTTCAATTGCAGCGTGGCCAAAAACGCGCCGCTTGTGCCGACCGCATCATGAGCAGGCCTTGGGCAGGGAAGCCACCTTTGGCATATACCCATGCCAAGATGTCGGGCGAGTGGGGAGGATCGCTGTCACCGTACGTCCCCGGCTCGAACGTGATGAACGCCTCGCCTCTATAACTGTAGATCACGGTTTCCTGGTGGAAACCAAACTCGGCGTGCCTGGTGACACAGACGTTTGGCCGTGCCAGGTCAGCGAAGAGTGCACAGGCCGAGTAGCAAGCGCCGTCGATCTGTACCGAGACCCCTTTGCGCAGTGCCTCGTGAGCAGCTTCAGTAAACGTATCCACGTCGCCGCCCATATTTCCCGCAATAGTGCATGAGTGCCCCGTGCACCCAAAGAGGTTCTTGAGCACACCAGCCGATGCTGATGCGGGAAAGGCGAGCGCAAGAGCTGCACAGAGGACGATAAACCACTTTTTCATGAAACCCTCTCTATTTCTTGGAGCGTAGTTGCTTCCGACAACAAAATATAATATTTAAAGCGTTTGTCAAATTTCTTCAGATAAAAAAGAGCCGGCGCACGTGTAGTGCGCCGGTGAAGCTTCTTACTGTCTCGCTCCGGATCTCGTTATTCGCCTCTCGAGTGAGACGTCGACGGTAACCGTGAGGGAGATAAGGAAGTTGTACAGGAAGTGGACCAAGATCGCGGCCACTAGCCCGTAGTTGAACGTTAGGTAGAAGAAGTACATGCCGCAGAACCAGCTGTTGATGAACCCGATGATGCCTTGATAGGCATGGCCATCGCGGAAGCGCTCGTTGGAGCTGATCATTGCTGCCGCAACTGCCCAGCCATACTGTCCCGAGAGGTAGGGTGCGAGCATCCCCAGAGTGAAGAAGTTCGCGACGGGGCAGAGCGCGCTCATGTAGAACCACTGCACCATGTGGAGCCCCAGGAACCCGAGGAGCAGGAAGTCGAGAATGTAGGCACCGATGATACCGGAGAAGAAGATCAGCCACCTGAAGCTCACTTCTTCAACCACGCCAGACCATAGGCTCAGGACAGTGCCCTCGAGGAACACTTCATGAGGTGGTTTCTTGTACCCATTGTACTTAGTGAACGCCATCACGCTGGTCGTGACGATGCTCCACAGGAAGAGCGGCCAGCTTATAAGCACCGCCTCAAG
>CAYPJX010000079.1:0-2423 GCA_964411175.1 uncultured Candidatus Saccharibacteria bacterium
GAAGGTTTTGCAGATATTTCTGCAAAAAAACTGATTACATCGATTCAAAAAACTGCACAGCGTGTAGAGTTTGCTCGGCTTATTGCAGGCCTCTCTATACCGCACGTAGGAGAGGAGACTGCATTTCTCTTGGCACAGCATTTTAAAAACCTTGAAGCACTTCAAGAAGCTTCACAGGAGTCTATTGCAGCCATAAAGGGAATTGGTGAAGTAATGGGCCGGAGTATTGCGGTGTGGTTTCAGGTTGCAGAACACAAGAAAATGCTCATGCGTCTCTCTAAACTCATTACCATTGTTAACTCAGAGTATCGGGACCAGTCCACACAACTACCGCTTTCGGGTAAGACGTTTGTACTTACGGGCACGCTCACTCGCTTTACTCGCGACGAAGCTAAAAAGAAGCTGCGCAGCCTCGGCGCAGACGTGGCATCTTCAGTCTCCAAAAACACGTATGCGGTTGTTGCAGGCGAAGAGGCAGGCACCAAGCTCGATAAAGCAGAGGAACTAGGGGTTTTGGTCATGGATGAGGCGGCATTTGAGCGCCTCTTACGCGAGTACAGCCGCTAGTGTAGTATGGGTCTATGATTTCTAAGGAAGACATTGCCGCTCTTGCCGAGCTTGCGCGCCTGAAGCTTAAACCCGGAGAAGACGAGACGCTTCGTGCGGATGTCTCCAACATATTGGGATATGTGGGCCAGGTAAATGAATTCTCCTCCGACGCTGCTCGAACCAACAACCCCGTTCCACGCAACATAATGCGGGACGACATTTCTCGCGACCAGGCTGACCCAGTGGCGGGCAAGGAGGAGGCTATACGAAACCAGTTTCCTACAAGAGAGGGTGACTACAACGTCGTCCGTAAAATAATCCAGAAAGACGAATAAACCATGTCAGACCTTGCAACACTTACTATTGCCGAAGCGTCAGCAAAGCTCCAAAAAGGGGAGGCCACCTCTCTGGACTTAGTGCGCGCAGTGCGTGCGCATATAGAAGCTCGCAATACCACGCTCAACGCATACCTTGAGGTGTTTGCAGATGCTGAAGAGCAAGCAAAAGCCGCAGATGAACGCCGCAAAAAAGGAGAGAATCATCCGCTACTGGGTATCCCCTTTGCAATAAAAGACAACATTCTTATTGAGGGAAGAAAAGCATCTTCCGCCTCTAAAGTTCTTGAAGGTTATACCGCAACGTACGACGCTACCGTTATACGCAAGCTTAGAGATGCGGGTGCAGTGTTTGTGGGCCGCACCAATATGGACGAATTTGCTATGGGCGGCTCTACTGAAAATTCTGGATTCGGCCCGACCAAAAATCCTTTAGATGAAACACGCGTGCCTGGTGGTTCTTCAGGCGGTTCTGCTGCTGCGGTTGCTGCACATATGGCTATGGCCTCACTTGGTTCTGACACGGGTGGTTCTATCCGTGAACCGGCAAGCTTTTGCGGCCTCGTAGGCCTTAAACCCACATACGGTGCAGTCTCGCGCTTTGGCCTCATGGCGCTCGGCTCCTCGCTAGACCAAATAGGGCCGTTTACTCACACGGTCGAAGATGCAGAGCTCATATTCAACACCATCCGCGGCAAAGACCCGCTCGACGGCACCTCTATTGCCTCTGACCTATATCCTGCAAAGACGCCGGTTAAGAAGATAGGCGTGCCGCGCCACTTGCTTCAGGAAGGAGTAGACACAGACGCGCTTGCTCGCTTTGAAGAAGCGTTAGTAAAACTTCAGGCACAGGGTTACGAGGTCGTTGATATAGAGTTACCCTCGGCGCCACTCGCGCTTGCCGTTTACTACATCATTATGCCTGCAGAGGCGTCGAGCAACCTCGCACGCTTCGACGGTGTGCGTTACGGTCTTTCTAAAAAAGGAGAAACGCTGTTTGAAGACTATGCGATAACCAAGGGAGAAGGTTTTGGTCCTGAGGTCCGCCGTCGCATTATGCTCGGCACCTACGTGCTTTCAGCTGGTTATTACGATGCATATTATGGAAAAGCACTTGCTGCTCGCGCACAACTCACACGCGAATATGCAGAAGCACTTGCGGGGGTAGATGTTATCGCAACGCCAACCGCTCCAGTACCAGCAGCAAAGATCGGAGAAAAATCGGACCCACTTTCTATGTATCTTATGGATGTATTTACCGTAACGGCAAACCTAACCGGTAACCCTGCGCTTTCTGTACCTATGGGTACGGTCAACCGCGAAGGGAAGGACTTGCCTGTAGGCCTGCAGCTTACTGCAGCACACGGAGATGAAGCAGTATTGTTTGCAGTGGGCAAAAAGCTCGCCTAATTGTGTCGTACAATACAGAGGTAGTATGAATGTCGATTTTTTGAACGTCGAATATATTTTAGTTCGACTCTTTGATGTCTTTGCAAACTGGTCTATAAACGGCGTCTCCTGGTTTCTTGGTATTTCTCC
>CAYPJX010000080.1:0-2286 GCA_964411175.1 uncultured Candidatus Saccharibacteria bacterium
CAGGACAAAACTTCGGCACACTCCAAGTTGCCTACATGGCACCAACAGAGATATTAGCAAAGCAGCATTTTGAGTCGTTCATAAAATATTTTGAAAAGTTTCCCATTAACATCGGGCTCATTACCGGCTCGGGTTGCTTTAAGTTCCCCTCAAAGTCGCGCTGCGATGAAGCCACTCCCATATCCCGTGCACAACTCCTTAAGTGGGTAAAGAACGGCGAAATACCGGTCGTGATAGGTACACACGCACTCATACAAAAGAGTGTTGAGTTTAAGCATTTGGCGCTGGTTATTATCGACGAGCAGCATCGTTTCGGTACTAACCAAAGGAGAGCACTGGCTAAAAAAGACGCACGCATCCCCCATCTCCTCTCCATGACGGCAACGCCTATACCACGCACACTCGCACTCACTATATATGGAGACCTCGACCTTACACTGCTTAACGAAATGCCACCCGGGCGAAAACCGGTGATCACAAAAGTTGTTAAACCAGAGAGCCGTGGAGAGGTGTACCAGCATATGCGTCGAGAACTTGCGGCAGGGCGACAGGCGTATGTCATTTGCCCGCGTATAGACGAACCCGACCCTGAGAAAGCATTTGCCATAATGGCGAAGTCGGTTAAAGAAGAAGCAAAACGTCTTAAGAAAGACGTATTCCCTGAGTACGAGGTAAGGATACTTCACAGCAAAATGACGCCAAAAGAGAAAGACGACATTATGCAAAAGTTTTCCGAGCATAAGGTAGACATTCTTGTCGCTACTTCAGTGGTCGAGGTGGGAGTGAATGTACCCAACGCCACGATGATTTTTATTGAGGGTGCGGAGCGTTTTGGGCTCTCGCAGCTCCACCAGCTGCGCGGGCGCGTGGTACGCTCGACACATCAAGCCTACTGCTTTGTCGCGCCCGAGACACGCGGAGAAAAGACGATGGAGCGGCTCAAAGCACTCACAACTGCCAAGAACGGTTTTGAGCTCGCAGAGATGGACCTCTCGCAGCGTGGGCCGGGAGAACTCTCGGGGAGGAGTCAGTGGGGCATCTCCGACATTGGTATGGAGGCACTTAAAAATTTAAAGCTCGTTGAAGCTGCACGCACAGAGGCACACACACTCATTGAAAAAGACGAGACACTCGCAAAGCACCCGCTCCTTAACGCACTACTCGCTTCGCGCGCGCAGGCTTTGCACTTTGAGTAGCGTAGGACTCTCTTTTCCTTCCCCACCGTATTTGGTCCCACACCCTCTCGTTTATGTAGTAGCCGGCCATAAGCAGCGCCGCAACAACAAGCGTAATGGTTGTTGCTTGTTTTATCTCACCGGTAAACGCAAAGGTTACTGCAAGAGTGATGAGTGTAGCGATGACCCTCCAGACAATCGTTTTGGTAAGAGTGCGTTTGAGGGAATCCATGGGTTTTAAAATAATAAGAGGCCAGGACGGCCACTTGCCTCACTATCTACCCGAGGCGGGGGTGTCGGCAAGTTCCCCCTTGTGCACAAAGGCACAAAAGCGGTACAGTAATCTCACTTGCGCGAGTAGCTCAGCGGTAGAGCAGCCGTCTTATACACGGCCGGTCCCAGGTTCGATCCCTGGCTCGCGCACTAGAAAACCCTGTGGTACGCTGGGCGCGGGTTCTTTTTTGTATCAGCTCAAACAAACAGGAGGTACACGTGGACCTGAAAAAAATCGAGCGTCTCTCGGTGGGAAATGCCGCCGGGACCGTCCGTACGGTCGAAGGAGTGAAGAAACTCCTCGACAGCGCGGTCACGCGCATCAAGGTGGGTTCAATGACCCGCAAGCCGCGCTCGGGCAACTTGCCCATCCCCGGCGGGCGGACCTACTACTACAACAACGAGACCATGAGCACGCTCAACGCGCTCGGCATGCCGAACGTCGGCATCGACGAGTTCCGGGAGCCGCTGCGCGAAATGGTTTCGCTCGCGCATGCAGCAGGTAAGGAACTCTGGGTCTCGGTCGCCGGTGCGTACCCGGAAGAGTTTTCTGAGCTCGCAGAGATATGTTTTGCTGCAGGTGCCGACGGTGTCGAGCTTAACCTCGGCTGTCCCAACGTGCATGACGGCGGGGTCTCAAAACCGATCTTCTCCTACCACCCAGAACTGGTAGAGGAGGTGCTCGACCTCATGACCATGCGCTTCTACGGGCAAAACCGCAAGATCTCGGTGAAGATCTCTCCGGTCCCCAACGATGTGCTGGCAAAGCTCGTGCGTGCGATCAACAACAACGTGGTGGTGACCGAAGTGACGGCCACCAACACACTTCCCACCCAGG
>CAYPJX010000081.1:0-2054 GCA_964411175.1 uncultured Candidatus Saccharibacteria bacterium
CGTTAAGTGTCCCGCCTGGGAAGTACGGCCGCAAGGCTAAAACTCAAAGGAATTGGCGGGGACCCGCACAAGCGGTGGAGCATGCTCTTTAATTGGCTGATAACCCAAGAACCTTACCCAGATTTGACATGTAGCTGCAAATCCGTGGAAACATGGACCTCTTTCGAAGGTGCTACACAGGTGTTGCATGGCTGTCGTCAGCTCGTACCGTGAGGCGTACCCTTAAGTGGGTTAACGAGCGCAACCCCTACTGCTAGTTGTATCACTCTAGCGGAACTGCCGTCGCAAGGCGGAGGAAGGCGGGGATGATGTCAAGTCGGTATTGCCTTTACATCTGGGGCTAGAAGCATGCTACAATGGCCGGTACAACGAGTTGCAACGCGGCGACGCGAAGCTAATCTCTTAAAACCGGTCTCAGTTCGGATTGGAGGCTGCAATTCGCCTCCATGAAGTTGGAATCGCTAGTAATCGCTGGTCAGCTATACAGCGGTGAATACGTTCTCGGGTCTTGCACACACTGCCCGTCACGCCAGCAAAGCTGAGGCCACCCGAAGTCTCAATTAATTTTGGGCCCAAGGTGGAATCAGTGATGAGGGTGAAGTCGTAACAAGGTAGCCGTAGGGGAATCTGCGGCTGGATCACCTCCTTTCTAAGGGAGTTAAAAACTCATTTTGGATACGTGATGTCTTTGACTACAGCTTGCCTGTTAGAAAAGCTCACGAAGAAAAAGTGACGTATATGTCTAATTAGCTCTAATGGCATATATCGTAAATCTGTATGTACCTCACAACAGATAGAGCAGGTTCGTAGGCGAGCCTAAACCTACAAATGAGCGCATTCTTATCACCTTCCACTTTTTGAGTGAAACGAAAAAAGATAACGAGCTTGTCTCGTGTCCTTTTTGAATGAAGGAAATTTGATCTAGATTTTGAACTTTACACTTCGCGAAAGCGATTTTAACTACTGAAGAACACGAAAGTGTTCTTTTTTTATGGTTTGTACTCAAGGAGTAGCGAAGTAATCTTCGCGTCATGGTTTTTAAGGGTTTATGTTGTGTGCGCTTTTGTAAACTCCTGATTTGGGAGAAACTGTGTAGCGCACGGATTACAGTTTATATTTTATTTGTTTCGACCACTAAACAACCAATCCCAAAACGAGCGACGTGTGTAACCGGTTCCTCTGCAAATACCACAACGGCGTAGGTAGGTTTCAGTCTGCCAAGTAAAAAAACTGAACGCAGTATGTTGCACTTGACCCTCGCCGCCACAACTGGTGCATGTCTCTCGTCCGGGATCGTTTTGTGCTTCCCATCGTGAGTCGTAGTATGGCCCTTAGCTCATTTCACTTCCTCCTGCTCAAAATGCCAAAGTAGCAGATACTTTTCGGCATTAACAATATCGTTTTGGAATACACTTCGAATTTTTTCAGCATTGAGATACACTAGGTGTTCCAACCCACTCACAATGTTTTTCTCATCTATCCAAGGCCTGCCAATGTGATCTTGAAAGACTTTTCCTGTTTCACGTGCCCTGATAACATATAACCCTGCAACTTTGTCGTGTTGCATGACATCCAGAACTTTGAATGGATATTGCATTTGCTTCAGATAGGCAGGTAGCCCGATGTCAGGAAAAGGTGGAGGTGTAGCACCGCCTTCAATAAAGAAAAACCCTATCTCATCTCCCTCAGGCTCTTTACGTGCACCGGGTTCTTTAGGTTCTCCAAACACCATTGCAGGGTCTATAAATGTTTTCTGGTTTATAGGTTGAAATCCTATATGCCACGACCTATCAGGTGGAGTTGACCGTAGAATAGCCTTCAGCCCTTCGATACTGCCACATTCAACTACAGCAAACTTCTTAAACGTATTGTCTTCAGACATAAACACTCTTATAACTCTCACGTTGTGCTCCTTTTGCCATTAAGGCAACTAGTCAATCGGTATGTAATAACCCTATAGTGAATACCATTCAGCAGAATTTTCTTGACTCAACATGACATTTGACGCCCCCCAATAACAAAGCCATAATTGTGTTATGCCTGTTCCTACAACT
>CAYPJX010000082.1:0-1800 GCA_964411175.1 uncultured Candidatus Saccharibacteria bacterium
CTGGCACGGTGGCACAGATAGACACGGTGGGTGCCGTATCGCAGGGAGTGGTGAGTTACGCGGTACAAATAGCTTTCGACACACAAGACGCACGCATCAAACCGGGCATGACCGTCAACGCAGCGATACAAACCGCAACTAAACAAGATGTGCTCGTGGTGCCTTCAAGCGCGGTGAAGACACAAAACGGCATAAGTTATGTGCAGGTTTTTTCTCCGGCACTTGAGTCTTCAGGAAGTATGCTTGGTGTTACTACCGAACGCACACCAACCATGGTGGAGGTGACCACTGGCATTTCCGATGACACCAACGTAGAAATAGTTACCGGTCTTACCGAAGGGCAGCAGATAATCGAGCGTAGCGTTTCTTCAAGTGCATCTTCAAATGGTAGTGCAAGCACTCGTACACAAACGTCGGGCACTACACGTGCCGGAGGCAACGCCGGCTTCGGTGGTGCTACGATGATCCGCCTATGATAGAGGTTAAAAATATAACTAAAACGTATGGCACGGGGGAGAACGCCTTCCAAGCGCTTAAAGGTGTGTCGTTCAAAATAGAAGACGGTGAGTTTGTAGCCATTATGGGCCCTTCGGGCTCGGGGAAGTCGACCATAATGCATATACTCGGTTGTCTCGACACACCCAGTGCGGGTACGTACCTGCTCGACGGAAAAGATGTTTCAAAACTCCACGACGAAGAGCTTGCCGATATTCGCAAAGAAAAAATAGGTTTCGTGTTTCAATCATTCAACTTGCTTCCACGTACTACCGTGTTACGTAACGTTACGTTGCCACTGGTGTACGCAGGTATGCCAGAAGAGAAGCGCGAAGCGCGTGCTAAAATGGCGCTCTTTTCGGCCGGGCTTACCGAAACGCATTTTACTCACCGCTCAAACGAGCTCTCCGGTGGGCAGATACAGCGTGTGGCCATTGCCCGCGCCTTGGTAAACGAGCCATCGCTCATTTTGGCCGATGAGCCAACCGGTAACCTCGACTCAAAGACCGGCGAGATAGTGCTCGGTACGTTTCAGAAGCTTAATAAGGAACATGGGTGCACCATTGTGCTTATTACTCACGAGCAAGACGTTGCCGAGCATGCCGAACGCATCATTACACTGCGCGATGGTGAGATACTTTCCGATAGTCGCACGCACAAAAAGCGCCACGCACACCATGACCATTAGAGATACCCTTCAGGAGACATTTATTGCACTCTCAGCGAACAAAGTTCGCTCGAGCCTTACCATACTCGGCATTGTAATAGGCATCTCCTCCGTTATTGCACTTGTTGCGGTGGGGCAGGGCTCAACGCAGTCGATCACTAAAAATATTTCTGCACTCGGCTCTAACCTGCTTACGGTCTCTCCTGGTGCACAACGAGCACCAGGAGGTTTTTCTGTCTCAAGCGGCCGCGGCTCAGCACAGACGCTCACCATGGCCGATGCTGAAGCTATTGCAACGCAAGTGAGTGGAGTCTCTGCAGTGGCCGAGCAGATATCATCACGCTACCAGGTGGCAGCAAAGGGTACCAACACCAACACGTCAGTCTTAGGGGTTACCTCCAACTACATGCAAGTGCGCAACGTTGAAGTTGCTGAAGGTACGTTTATAACCGACCAACAAAACTCTTCTGGTGCTAAGGTGGCGGTCTTGGGGCCAACCACGCGTGACGACCTTTTTGGCGAAGACGCAGAAAATGTAGTGGGGCAGAAAGTACGCATTAACGGCATGGAGTTTAAGGTAGTGGGCATCACGGTCTCAAAGGGGAGTACTGGCTTTAATAACCAAGACGACATAATAT
>CAYPJX010000083.1:0-1796 GCA_964411175.1 uncultured Candidatus Saccharibacteria bacterium
CTACCATTGCGGTAAGGGTTTCATGGTACGGAATGTCTTTCGAGGCGACACAGGCAACACGCGGTGGTTTATTCACAGCGCTGAGGTACTGGTCTTGGTAGATGATAAGGGATTTTTTCATAGATTGGAGAGGGGGCAGGGGGCAAATGAGCGAGCGAAGCTCGCTCTGTGGTCGGGAGGTACGTAGTACTTCTTACCGGGCACCATTCCGAAGGCATGGTCGGGGTGCCGGGAATTGAACCCGGGTCACACGACCCCCAGCCGTGTATAATAGCCTTTATACGACACCCCGGTTTGCCCATGCACTATACGCGAATCAGACGAGCCTGGCACTATTGACAGATGGGCTGTTTGAGTATTTAATATGCGTAAGTATCTTACATAACCCTACATTATTATGAGTGGTGAAAGAATAACTAGAATTTCGAACACAATTGAAAATGATGGATTGGGACGTCTTATTAGCGTGGATCAAGGAAGGAAAACCGAAGTTTTGTGTCGTTGTGATGGAACATTCCGTGCAGTGCAGGAATGTATGAATGCGGTCGCACAATTTCAAACACCAACGTTGAAAGGGTGTGGGCTTGAGACTATGCAAAAAGCATTGCACAATCAAATTGTACAGATAGATGAACCGGGACGAGCTCACGATCGATTGCGTGCTTTGACTGAAACGAAACAACTATGTGCACTTGGAGGTATGGCTCGCTTGATCGAGCGTATGCCATAAAGTTTTTACATTCAGAATTAACTATGGCTCTTAGATTTCAAGAAACCCCCGATGGGACAGAAGTCATTGCTCCACTTGCACGGTCGACCCAGGTCCTGCATTTGCCAAAAACCGTGTATAAGCAGCACGATGTTTGGACCGTACAAACAGAAATTGAAGAGCGTTTGAGGAGATTTTTTTCAGGCGTCAGTATTTATGACTGTGAATTTTTTGCGAATAACTTCTCGAATGAGCGGTTTAGAGATTCTCCACTGTACGGAGTTTTTACTATAAATACCGAGGCTGCGGAGCATGTAGCATTTTTGAATAGGTGCCGTGAAGATACGAACGAATTTAATAAAGTTCTCGATAATTTACTAAGAGAGCGCGAGTTGCCAATTACGTGTCGTAGAAATCCAACGGGTTTACGTAGTGATATGATTCGTTTGTGGGTGAGTATTGATCCACCATTTTTATCTACGCCGCGCAAGATTCATGGGAGTGAAGCGGATAGAGCCCGCGCCAAGAGCCCAAAAGGTATTTACTTTCATATTCATCAAGATAAATACCATGTAATTCAGCACTCACGAGTGCATAAAATGGAGCGTGATGGATATCGTTTAGAGGATATGCGAGGGCATTTAGTTGAGTTTTTAGAAGAGTTAACAAACAGCACTACTTTTGCAGAGCTTTATGGTGATTGGCAGGTACTCGCAGAGATGTTTGTCGATGTAATTGAAAAGTTCTTTCATACGATAGATAAGGAAGATGTTGATAAACGTGGAGGCGCACTCAATGAGTTAGGTCGCAAGAAAATTGTTACTCTCGAACAACTTGAAGATGAGTGGGGGCGTGATATTGAAGGGGATTCCTTGTATGGTCAAAAATATCCATTACATCTTTTGCTAAAGCATCAAGTTTGCAATGGGCTTAAGGCAAAGTCTCCACAGGAAGAAGATTTAGTAGGCAAAATTGTTGAATTGTCACAAAAACCTTTGGTAAGACGAATGTTGGAGCTCGATGTTACCGAGCAGGTCATAAAAACTATGCTCGTTGGCATACGTGCTGATAGATAAGCGTGTTAAAA
>CAYPJX010000084.1:0-1780 GCA_964411175.1 uncultured Candidatus Saccharibacteria bacterium
CTTCGCCCACTTCGCCTGGTAATTTCCTAAATATAAAAATGTTGAACGGCGGCCACTTAGGCCGCCGTTTCTGATTCAATCCCGCTTATCGCCACCTGGCGATAGCAAGGTACGTTTCCGGTGCGCCTCTGCGCCGGGCGATTTCCTCAGCGATCAAATAAAGTTCTGGACTAAAGTCTGGAGCAAAAAGGCCTCTACCGTGCCGCTGTCCTCGCTTGAGGACGTTAAGGTTTTTACGGAGATTTTTTCCTTTCCATCGGTTCAAACGAGCTGTCTCAAGTCGCTTGCATACCTTAAGAGCGTTGTCGAAAGCGGGAATACCCCAAGCCATGATTTCCTCCGTTGGCTGTCTGCCGGCACAGTAGCACTTTAGGGCAGGGGAGACAATCTATTTCGGAATTTTGCAAAATACTAAATATAGGAAAACTCATTCCCGCTTCAGCCTCGCTGTCGGATAGTAGTTTCCTATGCGACCAATTATTTTATGGTTTTTGGGCGTGCCGGTGAGCATTATCATCCTTCTGTACCTGTTCAATATCCTTTAGCGTATTGTGGTACTCTACCCTCAGAAGTCGGAGAGTACTTGCGCCTCTGCTAGCGAGGGAAAACGCAGCTCATCATACCGGCCAGTGCCCCGGGGTCTCAAATCGGAAGTGACCATAGAGGGTTACCGCGCAATCGCGCGAGTCCCGTACGAGGAGATGGAACCCCGGTTCCGCATTCCGGCCCGCACACGTGACGGGTCAGAAGCACCAAGAAGTGCGAGAGTACTGCCGCTAGGCACAACCAAGTCTCCCGTACGGGAGGCGCTCTCAAAAGAGACGCATTTCTTACCTTAAAGCCCCGGCGTCATGCCGGGGCTTTTTTATTACAAACTCTTTCCGAAAAGCTTTTCTTCTAGGATTTTCTTGTCGGCCAAAAGAGTGATGTCTTGTGTTGCGAGTTCATCCAATGTTGCTTGGGGGAGGGTAGTGGAGTGCTCGTACGCTTTTACAATCAAATCTTCCGGGTCGTCGGCGGCTATGCGGTTGAGGTTAATTGCGTTGCAGTCGGTGCAGCGGTGCACCAGCATCACGTCGCCCAGTTTTTCTTTACCGTATTTGTCTTGCCCTTCGTGCTTCAGCGTCACGCCTATGGGCTCCATGCAGCCTTGGCAGGTAGAGGCGCGGTCGCCCGGGGTCGTATCGACATGTTTAGACCACAAACAGTGGCTGCAGTGGTTGCGGTGTTGCGTGCCCATCGTCTCGTTTGGCGTCACCTCCAAGCTGCAATGGCAGCACTCAAATATGGGCTCGGTAACATTGTCCATGGGCTTCATTGTAGCAGGGGCGCGCGCATTGCAATTTTGCGGTTTTCGACTACTATAGTGGCAACGCCTTTGGCGGCTTTTTTATCACCTAGCGAAGCAGTTCAAACGAAAGCTCGCTTTCGATTTGCTGCGAGCGACGGCGATATATTTATATTTATTCTATTATTATGAATCGCGACTATCCACTCGAGAAGCTCCGCAACTTCGGCATCATCGCCCACATCGACGCCGGCAAGACCACCACGTCTGAGCGCGTGCTGTACTACACCGGCAGCCAGCACAAGATAGGCGAGGTGCACGACGGCCAGACCACCACCGACTGGATGGAGCAGGAGCGCGAGCGCGGCATCACCATTACCGCGGCGGCTATCACCTGCTTTTGGGCCAAGACCGACGAGCCCGACAAGAAGGATCCTGCTAAGAAGTACCGCTTTAACGTTATCGACACCCCGGGCCACATAGACTTTACGG
>CAYPJX010000085.1:0-1713 GCA_964411175.1 uncultured Candidatus Saccharibacteria bacterium
TGGCAGGATCGAGGGACTCAAGTTCATTGAGGAACTCTTCCATGTGCGGGGTACGGTGCTGCCGATGTCGATCGACGACGTGCACCTCTACGGCAGGCTCGACGACGGCACAACCCTCGAGGGCGAAACCAACATCGACCTTCGTTCTCTCGACGACCCGCGCATCCTCACGGATGTGTGGCTCGAGCCCAACGCCTACATCGGCGACGACTCGGCGCAGGAGCTGCTCGAAGCCGACATGATCACCTTCGGCCCGGGCGACCTCTTTACTTCCATTGCTCCCAACCAGAAGGTTCGCGGAGTGACGGAAGTGCTCGCTGAGTCCAAGGCACTCATGGTTGCTATTCCGAGCCTCATGACCAAGTGGTCTGAGACTCGGGACTACCAGGTGCACGACTTCGTGGGGAAGATGCTCGAGTTTGGCATCGGCCGCAAGCGGTTCGACACGGTGCTCGTGAACAACGAGTCGGTGCCGCAGGAGATCCTTGAGAAGTATCTGCGTGAGGAGAAGTCTACGCCGATGCTCATCCGCGACAGAGACGACGCACAGCTCCTCAAGGGCTTGTCCGTCAACGTGCAGCGTAGTGACCTTCTGAGCCGACAGGGTCTTAAGCGGGGGTACATCCGCCACGATCCGCGCAAGGTTGCGCGGGAGCTCATGGATATCCTTTACAGCGGCAACTCCAGTCTCGCCAGGCCGGGCGCGTAAGCGCCCGACCACTTGAGGCCACATCGCATGCGATGTGGCCTCTTTTTTATTGACATCACTCGCAGGAGCACTTAGCGTAAGTAAGTGAACAAACTTTTCATACTCGACCTCGACGATACGCTGGTGCATACAAGTAAAGACTTGCGTGGCAACCCACTCAGGCTTCCTTATCTCACTTTGGTTGAAGGCGCAAAGGAATTTTTAGATACGTATGGGACACAAAGCATCCTGCTCTCCGCAGGTTTTTCGGAGCTTCAATATGCAAAATTGCACACTGTGGGGGTACGCGAGTCGTTTAAAGAAGTGCATATTGTACTTGTGCCACAAGATAAAGCGGCAGTACTTAAACATTTGGTGTATGCAGCAGGTGTCGTACCAGAAGACATTGTGGTTGTTGGCGACCGTATAGACATGGAAATACGCGCCGGAAACGGGTTTGGGTGCACGACGGTGCGTCTGCAACTCCCTGGCGCCAAATATGCCCAACTCGAGCCCGCTGAAGACTTAGAGATCCCTACGCATACGGTAAAGAACTTCGTGGAACTCATGCGTCTGCCCCTATTTGCCTAGCTTTACGGAAGGGGACTGGTCATATATAGTATAGGTAACGCCTCAGGCGGCTTTTTTTAACTAAGTATTATTATGTCCACACGAGATTATCCTCTAGAGAAGGTTCGTAACTTCGGTATCATCGCACACATCGACGCAGGAAAGACCACTACGTCGGAACGCGTGCTCTTCTATACCGGCTCGCAGCACAAGATCGGCGAGGTGCATGAAGGAGAGACCACTACTGACTGGATGGAACAGGAGCGTGAGCGCGGCATCACCATTACGGCGGCTGCCATCACCTGCTTCTGGTCTTTGACGTCTGAAACCGACAAGAAGGACCCGTCTAAGAAATTCCGCTTCAACATCATCGACACTCCTGGTCACATCGACTTCACCGTGGAAGTAAAGCGCTCTATGCGCGTGCTCGACGGCGCGGTGGTGGTGTTCGACGG
>CAYPJX010000086.1:0-1616 GCA_964411175.1 uncultured Candidatus Saccharibacteria bacterium
GCCCTGCTATGGAGATCCGCTCTCGCCGCGTGGGTGGTGCAAACTACCAGGTGCCGGTTGAGGTTCGCCCTGAGCGCAAGCAGGCACTCGCGTTCCGTTGGATACTCATTGCTGCTCGCGCGCGCAAAGGTATGCCGATGGCAAACCGCCTCGCTGAGGAGCTCCTTGCAGCATCTAACAACGAAGGTTCTGCTATCAAAAAGAAGGAAGATACGCTCCGCATGGCAGAGTCCAACAAAGCATTTGCACACTTCGCGTGGTAATAGCAAAAATTTTGTAAAAGAAAACACCCGCTCCAACTGGAGCGGGTGTTTTGCTTCTGCAAGGGCGACGTTAATCGTTGATCCCTTGATACTCAAACGCGAGGGTCGAGTTCTTGTTGTCGCTGTAACCCACGACCCTGCAGCCACTCCAGATGGGAGCGCTGCCCGGCGAGTACGAGATATTCGGAGTATTCGTCGAAGGTCCCCGACACGTTGTAGCCGGCAGGGGAGCATCCCGACTTGAAGACATAGGCAACACCTTCGACGGTGCCGTCTTCATACTCGAGGCCCCTGAAGAGCACGGTGCCGTTGCGCACACCTTCGGCACGCATGCCGTCACGCGGGTCGGTGTACCAGATCTTGAGCTGGTTGGGGTAGAAGTCGCTCCCGTCGGACATGTAGACCACCGAGCCATTGTGGTTCCACGGGCCATCGGCAGCCAGGGCGGGCAATGCGCACAGCGAACAGGCCGCAAGCACGAGAGAAAGAGCAAGACGGTTCATAAAAACCTCCGTTGTTGAACCATTTGCCACAATACATTTTTGTGTTGTTTACGCAAGTCTCCTACTTATCCACAGAAAAGTTTGACGCGAGTGGGTGTGCGGGATTATTCTTGTGACAAACCTGGTGGATGTACATTCAGTTTCGGTTAGTTAATGAAAGGAGGTCTACTTACGCAGTAAAGCGCCGCATCTTCTGCTTATACTCCGTTTTGCAGAAACGGTAGCGAGTTTTGCGTGTTCGCACTGGAACACGCTGCTCGCTTATGCAAAACCGTCTGCAAATATCGGTGTGTACTTGAAGGGATCGTTCGGATCGAAGAGCTACACGTGCAGAGGAAGCAATGCCTAAACACGCAGGTTTGACCGGCGAACACAGGGGCCTCAAAGCCCGAACTTATCCTTCAGTTTCTGCCGACCGACTCAACGCCGGGCAACCAAATGGTGCCCGGCGTTTTATTATCTTATTTGACAATGCTTCTTTGGCATTCTACCTTCTCCTCAGCGTCATTCATCGGTTCTTTACAGGAAAGGAGTACCTCATGACCGCAAGACAGCTTCCTCCCTCGTGGAAGAAAGTCGCCATTATTGGTGGAGGGAACGGCCCGTACATGGTTGGAAGTGGCTTGCGTGACCAACACGTCAACATCGCCATTCTTAGCACGCCCGCCGATAGCGGCGGACATTCGGGTAGGATCCGCAACGAAATGGGCGAAATGCTTCCGCCGGGTGATATCCGGCGCGGCATGATGGCCCTCATGGACAGTAAGTACGCGGCACAGTTTCGCCAGTATTTCGACCATCGCCTCAATATGGAGGATCCAAACGACGACGGTAAGATGAGCCTCGGCTC